>DATLSW010000179.1:0-7165 GCA_035533955.1 Ktedonobacteraceae bacterium
GTTTTGCCCGAAGACAAAGCGAACCAGGTCAAACGCCTGCAAGCACAGGGGCTGATCGTGGCTTTTGCTGGCGATGGTATCAATGACGCGCCAGCTCTGGTGCAGGCGGATGCCGGCATCGCGATGGGTACGGGTACGGACATCGCGATGGAGGCTTCAGACATTACGCTGGTCAAGGGCAACTTGAAAAGCGTCGCGACAGCCCTGGCGCTGTCACGGGCGACGATGCGTACTATCAAGCAGAATCTGTTCTGGGCTTTCGCCTACAACGTGATCCTGATCCCGACCGCTATGCTCTCGCCGCTCATCCCGTTCTTGCGCGATCAGGCGCCCATTTTCGCAGCGGCAGCAATGGCGCTGTCTTCGGTGACGGTCGTCAGCAATTCGCTCCGACTGCGACGATTTGGGCGGTAGGATTGCCTCCTCGTTTCTCTTGTTCCTCCCAGGAGGAATAGTCTAGTCATAGGAAGTCAATTGAACGGGAGCAAAGCATAGGCATACGAAAGGGAAAGTAGCGATGCAAGAAGATCGGAAAAACAATGTGCTGAAACGGCTTGCGTACATTGAAGGGCATGTGGCAGGCATCCGCAAAATGGTGGAGGAAGACAAGTATTGCGTCGATATTCTCCACCAGACGCATGCAGTCCGTAAGGCATTAGAGAAATTGGAAGCGATTGTCATCGAGGGACACTTACGTACATGCGTTCCCGAAGGCATCAAAGGCGATCGTGAGGAGGCGGTCATCCAGGAACTGGTGCAACTCTACACGATTGCAGGTAATCCGTAATGTGCGAGATAGATAGGAAAGGAAACATACCCATGGAATCTACAACGCTTGTTGCTCCTGACATTTCTTGTGAGCATTGCCAGCACGCCATCGAAGGGGCCGTTGGCAAGATGGAGGGAGTGCGCGACGTCAAAGTCGATATCCCGACGAAAACCGTGCTTGTCAACTATAATCCCGAGATCGTCAATGTCGCGAAAATCGAGGAAGTTCTCGATGATATCGGCTATACAGTGACAAAATAGTGTGAACCACAGAGATGGCAAGATTATCTTTGCGATAGTCTTGCCATTTTTCTTTCCGCCCTCACCTCATTCTACCTCTTTTTCCTCGTCAACAAAGGACTGTTATCGTATGGCGCTCCGACAGCGCTAAGGTGATGTCAAACATCGACCCGGCGATTTCTCTCTGCTTGCTCATCGTGGCAATCCGCGCAGCGACAACATACGAAATGACATTAATGTTATCGATGAACATACGTCTATATTAGTAGACAAGCGAGATGATGAACATTGTTTCATCTTTGAGTATTACATTTTCATGCAATGTTTACAAAATAATGGTATGCTGATAGAGTTGTTGATCGACGAAGATGTTACATTTGTATTGAGGGAGGGCCAACGCATGATCCAGTTACCAAATAATCACCGCGTAACTTACCAACTGCAATACCGCAAATGCGGAAAGACGACATGTAGCACCTGCCGCGAAGGGCCAGGGCATGGCCCGTATTGGTACGCTTATTGGCGCGAAGGCGCGCGCTTGCGCTCCGGTTATATTGGTAAGGTACGCCCCGAAAGCCTCAGCCTGGATGAAGCCATAAGCGCGGCAGGTTCTCACCGCCTGTAACGAACTGATGCCTTGAGGGACATGATACAATGACACAAGATTGTACCATGCTTGAGGCGGAGTAGCTATGAAGTGTCCTTTTTGCGGAGGAACAGAATCGCGCGTCAAAGACTCTCGCGATATCGGCGATGCCATTCACCGGCGGCGCGAGTGCGAGCAATGCAAAGGGCGATTCAGTACCTACGAACGTGTAGAAAATTTCCACCTTGTTGTCATTAAACGCGACCAACGTCGCGAGGATTTTGATCGCCAGAAAGTATACGTCGGCATCCGTAAAGCCTGCGAAAAGCGCCCTTTACCGGTGGGAGAGATCGAAAGCGCGGTAGAGGAGATCGAACAGGAACTCTATCGGCTTGGACGGAAGGAAGTTCAGAGCAGCGAGATCGGCGAACTGGTGATGGAACACCTGCGGCGTCTGGATAAGATCGCGTACATCCGCTTCGCCAGCGTCTACCGCTCTTTTGGCGATGTGGAAACCATGTTTGAAGAAATCCAAAAGTTGCTGCACCGCGAAAAACCCGCCCCTGAAGGGGGCATAATGTAGCGGTGCCATTCATGGCGCCAGTCGGCGAAGCTTCGTCCGAAACCGGTGTCATGAATGGCGCCGCCACACCACAGCACAGCAAACTCTAATGATGATAGGTGCGCTGCTCGGCCTTGCGCAAACGACGGCTAAGAACAGAGAGCAATTTGACCGCAATATCGGGATGCTGTTGCAGCGCCGTGCGGAATTCCCAGACTGGCAGCAAGAGGGCAGTCACATCCTCAATTGCTACCATCGAGGCTGAACGGGGTAAATCATCCAGCAGAGCCATCTCGCCCAGGACGCTGCCTGCTCCCTCCTCGGCCAGAACCTCCTCGGCCTTGTCGGGATCGAGTACCTGTGTGATACGCACTTTGCCGCTGGTGATTATATAGAGACCAACACCAGTATCGCCTTGCGACACTAAGGTCGTTCCTGCCTCGTATTTCCGCTCCTGGCAGATACGGGCCAATGCCTGCAACTCTTTCTTGTTAAGTCCAGAAAAAAGTTCTACCTTGGCGAGGACATCTTCGTACATAACAGCTCCTTTAACCATAAAATGTCGATGAGATGAATGTATGGCATTACCACGACTATTGTATCACACTTACTATACTGGTCAATCCCGCTGGTCATTCGCCTGTGCGCCAGGGAGACAATTTGTTGGTGTACCTGCGCACAAAGTGATCCTTCACTGGTCGCCTGACTGATGCCTTTTTCGGATTTTCTTGAAACTTTCTTTTTGACATTCATGGCAGAACGCACTACAATGAAATGCAGGAAAGAATCCATGCTCTACCGTCATACCGTCAAGAACAAATACGAGGAATAACCTTCCATGACGATACAAAATACTACTGGCGCTGAGACACGTATGCAAGATGGCCTGCGAGCCTACAGTGAGGGCAAAAGCGAAAGGGCTGCCGATGCATTCATCGAGGCGGAGAAACTGTTCAGACAAGCAGGCGAGATAAAGCGCGCCGGGGATGCGCGCGCATTGCTGGGAGATGTGCAGCGCGAAAAAAATCTGAACGAGCAGGCTGTCGGCAGCTATCAGCGCGCCATAAAACTGTATCGCGAAGCCGGACGCCCCTTAAACGAGGGACATATGGAACTCGCCATCGGACATCTCGAGCGGCAACAGGCGCATCTGGACCGCGCGCACGATGCGTATCTGAACGCCCAGCGCCTCTATACAGGCGAGCAAAACGCGCAAGGATTGGGCAGTGTTGCGCTGGCGATCGGCCACATCGAACTACAGCGCGGCCACATCGCGGCGGCAGCCGAGCGATACGAACAAGCCGCGACGTACCTTGCGCTGGCAAAGGACAACATCAACGAGGCCGACGCGCGCCGCAGCCTTGCTGATATCCTGCGCCTCGCGCATCGCTATGAGCAAGCCCAGCAACTGTACCAGCGCGCGCTGGAGGTCTACGAAACCAGCAATGATCGCTATGGAGTAGTCGATGCGCTGTCAGGATCAGGTTTTATTGCCCTGGAACAGCATCATCCCAGCGCGGCGGCGGACATCTTTGGCAAGGCGATCAAGCTGGCGCGCGCCATCGAGTACGAACTGGGCGAGGCCGACGCTACGTTAGGGTTGGCGCAGGTTTCACAAGCACAGGGATACATTGACCAGGCATTGTCCAGCGCGCAGATTGCCTTACAAATCTACACAAACAAGCAAAACACGCTCGGCATCGCCAATACGAACCGCGTCCTGGCCGAAATACATACGCGGCGCGGCCAGCTTGCCTATGCCAGTTCGCTGATGGAGCGGGCCATTCGCCACTACGAAGCCATCGTGCAGCGCCTGGGATTGGCCGAGGCGACAGTTGGGCTGGCGGAAATTCAACGGCGGCGCGGTCAGCTCTCGACATCAGTAGCAACCTATGACGAAGCGCGCAAGCTAGCAAACCAGGTACAAAACGAGCAAGTAGAAGGAGTTGCTTTGCTCGGCATCGGCGATGTTTACCGGCAACAGGGACGCATATCTCAGGCTGCGCAGTTCTACCGCGAAGCGCAGCGACGTTTTGAGCAAATCGGCGAGGCAGCAGGCAATACAGAGGCGGTACTACGGCTCGCGCGCCTGAACGTCTTCTCCGGTCGCCTGGACGAGGCCGCAGCGCATCTTGCCAGCGCCGCGACCACGCCGCAATCCCAGCCACAAGAAGCGCTGATCAGGCTCTTGCTGCTGCTCGCGCAGGGGCAATTGCTACTGACGCGGGGTGATTTTGCGCAAGCCGAAGCGAGTTTCAGCAACGCGCAGAAGCTGGCGCAGGCCCGGCAAGAACCCTTACTTGCCGCCGAAGCGCTTTCAGGATTGGCGCGCACGCAGCTTTCCCGCGGAGACCTGAACTCAGCAGCCGCAACATTTATGGCAGCCAGTCGGCAATTCCAGTTGGTGGAAAGCATCGATGGCGAAGGGGCCGCCGTTCTCGGCATCGGGCAAACACTCGTTGGTCGCGAGCTATGGGAAGAGGCAATTCAACGCTGCGAGGAAGCATTAGCGCACTTTAATCAGAGCGATGATCTGATCGGGCAAGCTGATACCATGCTTGCTCTCGGTATGGCCCACGAGGGCCACGGCGATCTTGAAGAAGCTTCCACCGGCTTTGAACAGGCTCTGACACTTTATCAGCACCAACAGCAACCGCTTGGTGAAGCCGATGCCCGCTATGAACGCGCTGGTCTCTTGCTGGCGCAAGACAACCTGGGAGAGGCATCGACAGAATTCGCCGCGGCCATCGAGCTGGTCGAGCGCGTGATGAAAACGTTGCAGACGCCGGAGCAATTGAGCCTGTTCCTGCGCCAGTATACTGATCTGTACGCTCAGGCGGCGATTACCAAAGTGCGGCAGTCCGAAGATGACGTGGCGCTCGCTCTGGCCCAATTCTTCGCCCGCGTTGCCGGAGCCGCCGACCTGAAGCAGCACATCAAAGCCTTTGTCAGTACCATCCCGGTCAGCGGCGATGATTTGTCTGAAGAACAAGTCCGCACGAATACTGGTATCATCAAGCGGTTGGAACAATTACAAAAGAAGATGTAATAGGACTCTTGCCAGAAACGGCGAAACGGCATATGATACAGGGGAACGTTGTTCCAGGCGGGACACACTATCGTTGGAAGGACTCTTTGTTATGACTTTGCAATTTTTACGTGGCGCTATGCAAGCGCCGAAGGGCCACGTTATTCTTTTCGCGCGCAGTACGCATAACCCGCGTGTGGTCTACTGCACGTATTGTGTCGTACCTCCTATTCCTTTATCATTGGCAAAGTATCTTCCCTCCTTCCTGGCGGCGCAGCTCCCACCTGAAGATTTGCAAGAGGCAACGAGTATGAACGTGGTGCCAATCCCGCCTATGCTCGAAGAAGGCAAAAGCCTGGAACACCTGGAGTCGCTGGCGGAACACCGCGACGACGACTTGTGTGAGATTGGCTCAATCAATCCCCAGGATGAAGCGGCGCGTATGCAGCGCGTGGTTGATGCCTGCCAGGAATACGGGCAACTCTACTTCACCTATGCCTCGACCTTTGAGCATACGCCCGGCATCACCGCAGGCAAAGAAGAGTTCGTACCGCTTGACGACCTGGATGCCGAAGACTTATTCATCGAGACGATGAGCGACCGGCAAAGGCTGACCGAACTCGGTAAGCTCATCGGCATGGCCCGCTACGCGCTCGATGGCCGAGATCAGCAACAGCTTGCTGAAACCAGCGACAAAATGCAGCGCATCGCCAGACACCTGGCCGACAAGTACAAAATCCAGGATTTGATCGCTGCCGCCGCTGACTCCAGCACGCGCGGGAGCCGCCTGGCGCAACTCTACCTGGAACGCGGCTTCAAACTCCTCGACGAGGAATATGCCGAGATTCCGCGTATTGAGCGAGAAATTCGCGAACTACGCGATCAACATTGATACTATCCGGCGCTTTGCCTGGATAAGGAGCTAGCTACCTATGCCAACAGTAGGAATGGTCGTCGATATTTCGACGCTTATTGACGCGACTATCTCCGGTGATGCCGACCAGATGATCGAGATCGGGCGCTCGTTGTTACAACGCGGCGCGCCCGCCGCCGAATTACTTGGACGAGTCGGTATCTCCGCCGCTCATGCTGATCCCAACGGACATACGATCCTGATGCTTGACGCGCTGGCCGTTCTCAGCCGCTGGTTCCTGAGCTTTCCGCCGCTCACGAGCCAGGAACCGCCAGACCACGAGCGCGAGTTGCCATTGCTTGTACAGGGACTGGTCTCCGCCCGCGCTGCTCTGCAAGCAAGCAAAACTGTCACTAACACGTATCCCAGGCCGATTTTCCCCAGCGAATTGCAGGATGACAGAACGGTCAACGATGAGATACGCGACGCGATTGATAGCAACAACCCCACACGCGCCGAGCAATTCCTGCTCGGTCTTTATGGAACCGGCGCGGACTATCGCACCATCGAAGTGCGCACCTATGAGGGCATCGCCACTATCTTCCAGAACGAAGGGCATCCCCAACTGTTCGCCGTGCGCAGCTACCAGTTGCTCGACGCCGTACAATGGTCGAAGCTGACGCCCGACATCCTGCACTGGCTCGCACCGCACCTGCCCCTACACGGCGAGCAACCAGCCTGGGCCACTATCGTGCGCGCCTACAGCGGCGACCCTGCTCACAGCCTCGCAAGCCTGCGCACGCGCTTAGCAGCCCCCAGCGACGAAAACGCACTGCCATTACGCCGCCTTATCCTCAGCAACGCGGACACGCCGCAGGTCTGTCAGGGGGTCTATGATGCTCTGCTAAAAGGTGGAGCGTCTCCGCAGGGCGTGGGTTCAGTGATCGCGCTCGCTGCCACCGCTATCGTGGAAGCAGTCACCGACAGCGACCGCGACGCCTTTGTACAGGCAACGCACGGGCTACTTTTCGCCGCTGCAACACGGCTGGTTTTCAAGCGGGTACAGGATGTAGAGGCGCTGCCCATGCTGTTTAACGCGGCGGCTTACGTGAACGCGCTGCACAAGGA
>DATLSW010000180.1:0-18138 GCA_035533955.1 Ktedonobacteraceae bacterium
CGTTTGTTATGCTTCAGACGCAAATTGCTGCAGAAGAGTTTGATCGTCTGGCGCAGCAGGTAGAGCAGGAAGTCGAGCAGTATCACACCACATTCACGTTCCATATCGCTTACGGTCAGCGTTAAAAAGAGTTTGGGAAAACGCCAGGATAGGGGAGTTGACTGCGCAGCAGTTGTCTCAAAACGTCCAGGCGTTGTTCTAATTTTGCCAGCTTACCAGTACGTCGAGTGCCTCAATGCGCGCGGCGTCAATCCAGAGCGGATTGATCTCAAGTACATCAAGTTGGGAAGCAAGTGTGCGTGCGAGCAGCGTGATGCGATAAATGACGTCGCTCAGTGCGTGTACATTAACGGGCGCGCGTCCACGGCCACCGCGCAGCACAACTGCGCCGCGCAACTCGCCGAGCATGACCTCGATCTCGTCGCGCTGCACCGGTAACACGCGCACTGCTGTATCTTTGAGAGCCGCGGTCCAGATGCCGCCCAGTCCCAACGTGAGTACCAATCCCCAGAGCGGATCGCGCACGACACTGACGAGCAGGTCTGTGCCTGCCGGTCGCATTGGTGTTACGAGTACGCCTTCGATCTCTGCTCCCGGACAACTGGCCTGCACACGCTCCAGCAGCGCGGCGAACTCCGCGCGCACGGCATCCTCGTCGTTCAGATTCAGCGCCACGCCTCCAACATCGCTTTTGTGTGTGATCGCGGCGGACTGAATCTTGAGCGCAACGGGAAGGCCGAGCTGACGCGCTGTCTGTACAGCTTCCTCCGCGGACGTAACAAGCGTCCCAGGCACAAGCGGAATGCCGGCCTCTTGCAGGAGCGCCCGCGCTCGCGCCTCGGACCAGATTCCCTTGAACGCGGAGAGGCCGGGCGGCGCAGTCGGCAACGGCTCATCCTGAGCGCATGTAGGTGATGCACGCATCAGTTCAGACCACCAGAGGAGTTGTGCCAGCGCGTGCATCCCATGTTCCATACCGGCGACAAAGTGGAGACCTGTGCGATCCACGACGGAGCGAGCGACTGCCTGTAGGTCCAGGCAGGTATTGGAGATGAGTATCACCGGGTGTGGCGCGGCGCGGACGATGGCAGCCAGGCGGTCGTACTGTTCCAGGATGTTCGCCAGAACAGCCGGGGTTGACGCGCGACTCACATCAACGCTGACGAGGTTCAGCACAAAGTCGATATTCGAGTCGTTGACGACCACTTCCAGCGCGCGCTGCTGGAGCGTTCCGTCAACGACGACATAGCCTGTCACATCAAGCGGATTATGGGCGGTCGAGAAGGGCGGCAGCACTGTGAGAAGCCCCTCTATCGTCTCTGGAGCGAAATCTGGCAAGGCAATCCCAACTTCTTCCGCCAGATCCGCCAGGATGTCACACGCGCCGCCAGAGGGAGTGACCACGCCCATCCGGCGTCCGGGCAAAGGCTCGCTGTAGCCTGCCAGCGCAGCCGTGGTCAGAAGGTCTTCGAGCGAGTGGACGCGCAGGATGCCGAGTTGCCTGAACGCCGCGTCATTCACGGCATCATCGCCGACGAGCGCACCGGTATGCGCGAGCGCGGTGCGCGCGCTCGCTTCACTGCGGCCAATCTTGAAGGCCACAATCGGCTTACGTCGTTCGCGTGCCTTAGCTGCCACGCGGCGCAGTTCTTCGGGATGGCGGATGCTTTCCAGGAAGAGCGCGATGGAGCGCGTGGCGTCGTCTTCGAGCAGATAATCCACCACGTCAGTGACAGAGATCATGCTCTCATTGCCCATCGAAACGAGCAAGCTCAGCCCGATAGCATGAGCCTGGGAAAAGGTTAGCACGGCGCTCGCCAGCGCCCCGCTTTGCAATACTACACCGACCGGGCCAGCGTTCATTGGCGGCGCGATAGGCAGGCCATAGGGAGTGATCCGGTTCGTGACATTGATGAAGCCGTTGCCGTTCGGGCCGAGGATCATCAAGTCGTGTTCCTGAGCGTAAGCCAGCAGTTCGCGCTCAAGCCGCGCGCCCTCTGTTCCGACCTCGCTAAAGCCGGACGTGAGTACAACGAGCCGTGTAATACCTACCGCGGCGGCCTCTTCAACGACGGAGAGGACTTGCCGCGTCGGCACCATGACGAAGGCAAGATCCACCGGAGCGGCTATCTCCCGCAGAGATTTCATTACTGGCTCGCCATGAGCAATCTCACGATTCGGATTAACCAGATGGATCGGTCCGGCAAATCCGAAGTTCTTCAAATTCTCGAAGGTGTAGACCGACCAGCGAGAGTTATCGGTTGCTCCTACCAGGGCGATGCTGCGAGGGCGAAAGAACCTGTAGAAATGTTCCGTTGCTATGTTAGCCATACTCCAGTACCTCGCGAATGCTTGCCAGAGCGACCCAGGCGGTTTTCCTTCATGGCTCGACCAGCCGAAAATAGGGGAGTGTGATATTCTCTGCTGCTGACTCGAAGGTGACACACACCGGCGCGCCGATCATGACCCGTTCGCGCGGGCCGCCAATGATGCGCGTCATCATGCGCGCGCCCTCTTCTAGCTCAACAATAGCGACAACGAAAGGAACATCTCCGGCAAATGTTCCAAATGCCTGGTGGATGACCGTGTATGCATAGATCGTCCCTTTGCCGGTTACTACGATCCACGAAAGCTGGTCAGAGAAGCAATGCGGGCAGAGCGAGCGCGGATAGAAGACAGGGCGGGAGCAGGCGTCGCAGCGTTGGATGCGCAGCTCGCCGCGCGCAATTCCCTCCCAATACATCCGCGAGTCGCCGTCGCTATCGATAGGAATCTGTGCCGGCATAGCTCTCAATCCTTTCCGAGAATGACCGTTGCTGCTGAGGAGAGGACGCCGCCCGTGCCGTGAGCGAGAGCGAGACGCGCGCCCTCTACCTGCCGCGTGCCGCATTCTCCGCGCAATTGTCGCGTGGCCTCGATCAGCAGGAAGATGCCGTACATGCCCGGATGGCAGTACGACAATCCGCCGCCGTTGGTGTTCATCGGGAATGGCCCACCGGGCGCGCTGCGCTGTCCGCTGACGAACGGGCCGCCTTCGCCGCTCCCACAGAAGCCCAACGCCTCCAGCGTGAGGATGACGGTGATGGTGAACGAGTCATAGATTTCCACCACGTCCATCTGTTGCGGAGTGAGACCAGCCATCGCGAAGGCCGCGCGCCCGGACGCCATCGCTGCCTGGTGAACCGCTAAATCCGGCATATTGGCAATGCTATTGTGGGTGTGTGACTCGCCATGCCCCAGTATCCATACCGGCGCTTTGCGCGTCTGCCCGGCGCGCGCCGCCGCGGTGACGACGACCGCGCCGCCGCCGTCGGTGACGAGGCAGCAATCCAGCAGGTGCAGCGGCTCGGCGATCCAGCGCGAGTTCAGCACATCATCAATCGTGATCGGCTCGCGTTTCAGCGCCTTCTCGTTGAGCGTCGCCCACTTGCGCGTGGCGACCGCGACTTCCGCCAATTGCTCGCTCGTCGTGCCATATTCGTACATGTGGCGCATGGCGGCCAGCGCGTAAGCTCCTACCGGCGTCGGCAGCCCATACGGCCCCTCGTACTGCTCGGTGAGCCGAAAAGCATGAGGCCCGCGCCCCCTGGAACGGTCAGAACGCTGCGTGCTGCCATAGGCGATGAGTGCAACTTCAAAGAGACCGGCCTCGATACCGGCGATCGCGTGTCCGATATGCGCCTCAAAGGAGGAGCCGCCAATGTTTGTGGTGTCTGTATAGCGCGGCCTGATGCCCAGGTACTCCGCGAGCATGAGATTCGGCGACCAGGCCCAGTTTCCGGCGCAGAAGAGCGCATCCACGTCCCCGAACTGCAATCCGGCGTCATCAAGCGCCGTCCTGGCCGCCTGGGCCTGAAGCTGAAGAACGGTTTTGCCAGGAGTGTACCCAAGATCGGACTCGGCCACCCCGACGATGGCGGCCCTGGAAGACGATCCCATAAGCATTCCTTTCTATTCACACCGCTGGATGTAGCCTTAGAGATGCGGCTTATATTACGCTTTTCGTAAATCAACGCGCCGGGTTTGCCCTTTGTGTTGAAAGGTAAAGGCGAGGCGCGTCCAGCCGTCGGGCCAGGTTGGCGCGGTGGTGTATCCCTCTTCGGTCAGTGTCAAACCCGCAAAGCCGAAGACGATTGCTTGCCAGACCGCTCCCGCGCAGGCATCATGAATGCCTTCACCGCTATTCCCGCGCAAGTCTTCCAGGTCAACTTCGGCCCCGATCATGAACATATCATAAGCTATCTCAGCCAGGCCGAGCTTGCACGCGAGGATGACATGGAACGCTGGCGTGAGTGATGAGCCATAATCATGATCGGTGATGGGGAAGTAATAATCCCAGTTCGCTTGTAGCGTTTCGCGATCAAAATGGTCGCGCATCAGCGTCAGAAGCATCAACACATCGGCCTGCTTGACGATCTGATAGCCCTGCACCTTTTCCATTCCTAGCAGAGCCTGGTAGGATGCCTTGCGCCCTTTGTATGCCTCTTGATCGAGATAAGGCAATTTGAAAAAGCCGTCGAATTGCTCGAAAACCTTCGCCTGCTGATCGCGCGGGATACGCAGGTGAGAGGCGATCTCGTGCCAGTGAGCGAAATGCTCATCAGCCAGGCCGAGGTTAGAGAGCAGTTCGTTGGCCTTACCAGGAGTCGTTTTACGCAGCCAATCCAGCGTATCCACGGCGGTCTCGATATTCCATCGTGCCATGTAGTTCGTGTAGACGTCATTGTTGACGTGTTCGTGCCATTCGTCTGGGCCGATCACATCATTGATCTCGTAATCGTGGTGTTCAGCGTTATACATGGCGCGGCTGACCCAGAATTGGCCGGTACTCAGCAGGATTTCAGTTCCATAGTCACGCATGAAGCCATCGTCGCCGCTCACCTGCCAGTATTGCCAGACGGCATGGGCGATACTGGCCGAGATATGCAACTCAATCCTTCCGTTCAAAACAGGGATCAACTCGCCGCTTTCCGGGTGAATAATGGCGTCTGGCGTCGCTTCTTCGCCATCTAGCGTACTTTCCCAGGGGAATTGCGCGCCTTCGTAGCCACTGTGGTGCGCTTTGGCGCGCGCCGCGGGCAGCAAGTGGTAGCGGTAAAGCAGCAGGTTGCGGGCGACCGTGGGATGAACATATGCGAAGTAGGGCAACATGAAAATTTCCGTGTCGTGGAAGATGTGGCCGCGATAGCCGAATCCCGTCAGCCCTTTGGCCGCGATACTGTAGCGGCTATCATGATCGGAAGCGCTGATGCGCAGTTGGTAGATATTGTAGCGAGTTGCCTGCTGAGCTTTGTCGTCTCCCTCGATAATAACATCAGACACTTCCCAGAAACGCCGCCATGCCTCCCGGTGTTTTTGTAGCAGCGCGTCAAATACGCCGTGGTGGACATCCTGTATGTTCTGGATGTCTTCGATAGCCGGAATGGCCGGTGTATCCGCGAGCCTGCCCGACGGATGATTATGAACCGGGAGGCTCATCAGTTCCTGGTGATGGGCTAAGGCAGTCACCACTGGATTCTGGACATCGCGCGAGGTATACATGGTCACGATCTTCTCGGCGGTCATCGTCTCTCCAGGGGTGAGCGCTCCGTAGATGCGAATGCTCGGCGCATGATCTGAGTCCAGCATTTGCTCCTGAAAAAGGTGTGTGGTGGTAATGAAACTCATCGTTTGAGCAAGCTGAACATTCGTGTGCGTCGTCTGCGTATGCAGCCAGAGAACATGTTCATCGTGTCCTTGATCAACAGGCTCCCAGTGCATCAGGTGATCGTTCCCGACGGCGACATTGAAGGCCGCGCGCAAAACAATTTCCAGCTTCTCCTGGCTGTCATCATCCTGCTGTTCTGCCGTTACGCTGTAGCGAATGGCCGCGCAATGCTCATCAGCAAGGCTGGCAAAGCGTTCGATAGCAATGGTGAGGCGAGCGCCGCGCGGGCTTTCCCAGCGCACCTCGCGTTTAAGAATGCCTTGCTGCATGTCCAATGTGCGGTGATAAGCGAGAACCTTCCCCTGCTTCAGGGTAAAGCGTTCTTTATCGACGAACAGTTTGATCGAGAGCCAATCGGGAGCGTTGGCAAGCTCTTCTTTGCCGATAGCAATATCATCGAATACGCCAAATAGCAGTGTGGCAGGCGAGGCTTTAAGATATCCCTCTTCAAATGCGCCCCGCGTGCCAAAATATCCGTTCCCAATAGTAAAGACTGTTTCGTGGGCATGAAGTTGTTGAGGATCAAACTCCTCTTCTTGTATCTGCCAGGGATTCACAATATACTCTTCCTTACGATGTGCAGGGCGTGATAATGGACGGTAACTTGTTCATCCGCTTACAATCATACATGATTATGAGCGGATGAACAAGTTATATGGCATAATTTGGCCCTTACGAATCAAACAGGTCTTGCAGGTGTTTGTTCGCCAACGACGGCAAAACCTTGTCCGCTTTGTGAAAGCGTTCTTTGGGTCCTATTCCCAGCGCGCGCATTCCCGCGCTTTTGATGGCCTCAATGCCGGCGTCGGCGTCCTCGACTCCCAGACAATCGCTGACGGGTACATGCACAAGCCCTGCCGCGTAGATAAAGAGATCCGGCGCTGGCTTGCTATGCACTACACTAAAGCCATCCGCTATGCCGTCCAGCAAGTTCGTGATCTCCAGAAGGTTCAGAACGTCCTGGCAGTTTTTGCTGACAGAGGCAATAGCAATCTTGATTTCCGCGTCACGAATTTTTTGCAACAGGTTTCTGCCTCCTGCCACAAGCTCGTCGGGAGATATGTTCTTGATCAGTTCAGTGTAATACCGGTTCTTGCGATCCATCATCTCCTGAATCTGACTTTCAGAGTAGTGCTTCCCTCTAATAATATACATCAAGGACTCGCGGCGGCCTACTCCACGCAGATGATCGTCGTTTTCCTGCTGAGTAAAGGGAATGTTTTCGTCATCGGCTAAATGCTTCCATGCCTGGTAGTGGTATTCCGATGTATCGGTTAAGACACCATCAAGATCAAAAATGATCGCTTTCGGTTTGTATGGCATGAGAAATTCTCCATGATTCTTCAGTCTGCTGACTTATACCATATCCGGTGGACCCTGGTGGCGGCGCAATTTATTGC
Source organism: Ktedonobacteraceae bacterium (assembly GCA_035533955.1). Lineage (GTDB taxonomy): Bacteria > Chloroflexota > Ktedonobacteria > Ktedonobacterales > Ktedonobacteraceae > CADDZH01. Next base: position 7,108 of record DATLSW010000180.1, read on the forward strand.
GCCCTGGGGCCTGACTGGCGCAATAAATTGCGCCGCTACCGTTTTTGATATGACAGGATGTCGCGGCAGCGTCCTCCTATTAACATTTACCTCTCTATTATTGACGTTTCACTCCAGAAAAAAGACGCGCATCAGAGTTATGGGCGCAGCAAAACCAATAATATCACCATGATCACCAGTATGCCAATTGCCAGCATCACGCCGATATCAAGCTGAATCGTGCTGCGTCTCTGCTCTTGCGCTTCTTCGAGGCTCAGCGGCGTAGGATTCACCATCGGCAGCGCTGGCGCTTCAGCGTTGCTCTGTGTCTCTGTTCTGGCGAGAGAGTCGATCAGTTGCGCCAGGTCCTGTCTCATGACTGAGGGACTCGGGTAGCGCTGCTCGACGGAGAGGTGAAGCTGCCGCGCGAGGATGGCCTCCATTCGTGGCGACACAGCGGGATTGAGGCGGCGTACTGGAGGATAAAAGAAGGCGATGCGCTCGCGCGGATCATAACCAGTCACGGCGTGATGCATGACGGCCGCCAGGGAATAGAGATCAGAGGATGGGCTGGCGGCATGGCGCGCCTGCTCTGGCGCGCTATACGCGGAAGATGGTTTGTTGGCGTTGCTCTGCGGTTCCTCCAGGGGAAAGAGAGGCAAGTGGATGAGCGAGACATCACTGCCGCCTGGATCAATGATGATGGTTTCCGGCGCAATACCACCGTGAATGAGAGGCGGTTGCAACGCGGCGAGTTCCGCCAGCATATCGCAGACCTGCCACCCGTAGTCTGCCACCACTCGTTCCGCTAACGCGCCGCCCTGTTGCGCCAGGACTGATGATAATGTAACGCCTGCGGGTCGCAAAAACACGATAAAGAGCGAGCCTTTTTCGCTGAAGACATCGACTACCTTCGGCAGGTTGGAAACATGACCGACGCTCGCAAGCCGCTGCGCTATAATGCGCAGCCATTGTTCTTTGTCAGGATGTTCTCTGGCAACCTCGGCAGGGAATAGCGCCTCGCGAATGATGACCGGGCGCTGTTGTGATGAAAGGTCTACGGCCGACCAGGCTTTCCCATGTGTTTGTTGATTGAGCGGCAGCGCCAGTGGCTCGACGAGGCGATAACGTCCTTTCTGCAAGGCATCGCCGCGCATCAACGGTTGTATGCTCCTGTGCGACCATTCCGAGGAGGGCAAGAAGCCTGGCTGGCTCGTCAAAGGACGTGATTGTGCTGTGAATGATGACGGCTGAGTAGAGGGAGTGGTAAGAGGGTAGTTACAACGCAGACAGCGACCTCTCAAGGGTTCATTATCGAAAGTGCAGCGAGGGCAACGCATATTTCCTCCCTTGTTCTCAACCTACGGGCTGGAAGTGGAACTTAGAAAATACTAGGGTGAAACTTGATCCAGGCGCTTGTTTCGGGTAGCTGGTCCGAACTGGGCCAGCCCGGCTGCCACCAGGAGAAAACTGCCCATCAGCAGAAACGTCCCGAATGGCCCTAATCTGACCACAAACGAGGTCACATAAATGACGCCGATGCCGCCTCCCAGGTGTCCAATGCCATCTACTAACGCGAACCCGCTCGCCCGCGCCCGCGTGGGGTAGTTCTCAGTTGACCAGGTGTAGGCCATTGGAAGCCAGAGATAGGCGCCCAGAGCCATCACGATACATCCCACGGCGGCCGGGCCGAAGTCGCCCCCGCTCAGAGCGACGGTGATACCTCCTGCCAGCGTCAGTATGGCGGCAATGGGAAGCCAGTACTTCCTCTCCATTCGCTCACCAAGCCGGTAGGCGATGACTGCGCAAAAGATTGAACCAAAAACGCCTATAGACGTGATCAGTCCAGCTTCAGAGGCGGGGAATCCCAGCGCGGTCAGCAGAACCGTCATACCCGCTATATTGGAGTAGACAGTGATATAGCCCAGCAGCCAGATAACCAGTAAGATGATGGTACGCTTGAAATAGAGTGTATTGCGGAAGATTTCGCCGTATCCTGTGCTGCGCGTCAGTGTGCGAACCGGCAGTTCGGGCGCAACGGGCGGTAGCTCGCGCACATGGGCCAGCGCCTGTTGCTCCATTCTCGCTACCACTCGTTCGGCTTCGCTGATCCTTCCTTGCGAAATCAGCCAGCGCGGCGATTCCGGCAGCTCGAAGCGCAGCAGTAGCCCGATGATAGACAGCGAAGCGCCTATGCCGTACATGACACGCCAGCCGAAGGTAAATTGAGCCGTGGCAAGGGCAACTGGCAGGCCGAAAGGCAGCGGAGCGGCTACTGTCGTCAGGTACAAGCCCAACCAGATACCAAGCGAAGACCCCATTGTTGCCACGATGAAAATAAGCGAGGTATAGGTGGCGCGTGCCTGGTTGGGGGCGACTTCATTGACATAGGTATTGACGAGAGCCAGGTCGGCGCCCACGCCAATGCCGGTGATGGTGCGGGCCAGCACGAAATTCATATAGTCTCCCACAAAGGCTGTGTACAGCGAACCGAGACCGGTGATCACCATGGTGATCACCATCAGATCTCTTCTGCCATAGCGATCCGCAAGTGGGCTGAGGACCAGCGCGCCCAGCACATATCCGACGAGGTTTGACAGGACGGGCAGACCGAGAAAGCTGCTGGCGGTTTGCGGAAGACAGGTGGGAACGATTTGTGTGCATGTTTGAATGAAAGAAACATTAATATCGCCGATGTCGAAAAAAGTGAAGAACAATCCCAGCCCGATGATCCCGATGAATAGTTTTGGAAGCGCCCAGACAGGAATCCGATCCTGTCGCGCTATGATTGCCGCCGCGATATTTGATTGCCTTGAGGCGTGAATAGACGCGCTCTTTGCCCGCAGTGACATGACGAACTCCTTACTCGTATCAAATCTACGCTGTAGGGGCCGAATTGGATTTGACATAACACACAGTCGCCAGACATGTAGGGGCATTGTAAGCGAGAGGAAGCGTAGGGAGCAATGTTTTTCCCGACAAATTACAGGAGGGTGTTTGTGCTTTTGCACAACGTCCCTAAGGAAATTTCTCCATGCGAAAGCGTTTCCAGGTGAACGCGGCCAGCGCCAAAGCCGTGTTCTCTTTTGGTGAGGGCTGCTCTGTTCCCAGGATATCCTCCACTTTATGCAGTCGATAGCGGATGGTGTTGACATGCACGGCGAGGTGATCGGCTGCCGCCTGTGCCGAGCCAAGCGTTTGCGCCAGGACAAATGTTTCGGTGAGATGCGATTTGTTGGCAGCATCGTACTCAATCAGGGGCGTGAGCAACTTGCTGGCAAAGATATCCAGTTCTTCCGTCAGGCGGGGATTTTCCAGCAAGCTATCCAGGCCGAACGTGTAAACATCCAGCAGGTACTCTCCATATCTTTCCTGGCGAGCTTTCTGCGCTATCGTGATGGTATGAGCGAGCGCCATTTTCAGGTCGTGAAGCGAGTGGTAACGCGCGCCGTGGACAATCCAGAGAGGATGCGGGTCGCAATGTTTCAGCAATGCGTCGCGCACCTTCGAGGGTTTCTGCGGCGCTTGCTCTTCGAGCAAGACGATGCCTGTGCCGTCGTCCAGGAACATCAGGGGACTTTTCAGGTTATCCAAAACGACGCTCTGGGCAATCATCCTCTTCCGCGCTGGTTTCGTCGCCTGCATGGTTTCCTGCTGCCAGGCGATGACCCAGACCTGACCATGTTCAATGGGCAAACCAAGTCGGTAGCCCTCTGGCTCGACATACGGAGACGATTTTCCCTGGAGTAGCGCGTGTAACCACTGCTCGCGCTGGCGATCCAATTGATCGAGCGCCTGTTTCATACGCGCCAGAACCAGGTTACAGGCCAGAACCAGGTCAGCGAAGAAATCGGGCCACTGCGGAGGCGGCAGCGGAACCGCAGGACAAAGATATATCTGGCCGGGCTGCTGCACGCCTGGAGCGGTCAGGGAGATGATCTGCGCCGCGTTCGGCTGGCTATAACGAGCGGCTTTCATTTGCTCCAACTGTTCGCTGTGAGCAAAGACATAAGGGCAGCCCTCGCTGTCTGTGACGATGACCGGCCCTTTGATAAGCTGACTGGCCCACGCTTCAACCACCTCAACGCGATTGGCATGCAGGACAAGGTCGTACCATGCTGCCTTCTGATCGGGTGGACGCGGTACATCAGGCAAAAAAAACGAGGGAGCGCGAATTTCAAGGGGCAATGGCTCAATCAAGCGTACCAGGCGTTGCACTAGCAGGCATTCGGCCAGGGAAAAATGCGCGACCGTTCTGCGTGTGGCATAGAGAACCGCTGCGACATGCGCGCTTGTATCGTGCGCCGTGTTGTAGCGCACGGGCAACGCCATACCCGATCGCACCTGCTCGCCGTCCACGATATCGCAGACGCTGGGGTCGCGATAGGGCGAGTTGCGATAATCGCCTAATACTATCTTCCCATAGGCGGCGACGCGCCCGCCGACTCCGTGTCCGCGCGGCAGGGCGAAGCCAAACCCGCTGTGCTGCGCTCCAAGATGGCTGGTGATTTCGACGACGTCTTGATAGGCTTTTCCCCAAAAGGTGAAATCCGCTTGCGCCAGCACCCGCGTCAGACTTAGAAATGCCGGCAAAGCATGTGTGTCGCCATGCGCCAGCGCCGCGATAAGTTCGCGATCATAGACGGGTGAGCTGGTAGAGAGATAATGTTCTTCCTTGTCTTCGACTTCAAGTACTGCTTCTAACGTCTGGCGCACACGTTCTATATATTCGATGATCAGACCAGAGAGAAAGGATGCAGAGGATGGTTGGGGCCAGATGATCCAGAGGCCGCAAGAAGACGAGGGTGACATGCGTAAAGGCATAAGAAGCGGCGGTGATGTTTCCGATGGGCTGCCAGAGAGGTCATGCTGTATGACGCTCATCATGACGTCTACCGAGGGATCGAGGCGCGCGGAGAGCCAGCGTCGCATGGCTTGCTGCCTGATACCGACGTAGTGAATTTTCCAGGGGACTTTCCCATCTCGAGAGGGACGAATCAGCGCAGCTCCTGCTGCCGGGAAACTGGTGAGCAATTCCTGGAGCGCGTGCGCAATCATCTCATCGCGTTGTTGAGGGAAAAGCGCCGCGTTTTTCAGATACTGCGTGGCAGAGGTCCAGGCCATTGTGTGATTCTCTTCCATGCATACTCCATTGAGATTGTGTAAGAGAACAAATTATTGCTTCCAATTTGTAGCCAAAAACATTGTATACCATATTGCCCCCCTTTACAATAGGACTATGTAACAGTTTCACTGGATAACAACGGCGATAGAAAGGAAAGAGCGGTTACATGTTACTTCTCCAGGATATCGCAGTGACTTATCAGAATGCTATTCCGGCCTTGCAAAAGGTCTCGCTAGAAGTACCTGATAAGGCAGTGGTCGCGCTGCTGGGCGCGAATGGCGCGGGCAAAACGACGATCATCCGCACGATCTCCGGGCTGTTGCCTCTCCACAAAGCCAGTATCATGAGCGGTTCAGTTCACTTTAAAGGTGAGCGTATTGACCGCTTGAATGCCACGCAGATCGTCCAGCGCGGCATCGCCCAGGTTTTGGAGGGTCGGCGGCTCTTTGCCGATCTTACCGTCGATGAGAATCTGAGAACGGGTGCGATTGCCGCGCGTGACCCCGCTGGCGCGCGGCGCGCCTATGGCCGGGTCATGGAGTTGTTTCCGCTGCTGCGCGAGCGTCGCAAGAGCCACGCGGGATATCTCTCCGGCGGCGAGCAGCAGATGCTGGCGATTGGCCGCGCTCTGATGGCAAACCCTCAGTTGCTCTTGCTGGACGAACCCTCGCTGGGACTGGCTCCTTTTATGGTGCAGCAGATTCGCGCCGTGATCGCTGAAATCAATGCCAGCGGGACTGCTGTACTGGTGGCGGAGCAGAACGCGCAGATGGCGCTATCCGTCGCTCACTATGGCTATGTGCTGGAAGTCGGGAAAGTGGTGCTGGCGCAACCGGCTGCCGAACTCTCGCAGGATGAGAGCGTGCGCAAGTTTTATTTAGGGTTGCACGAGGGAGGAGAACGCCGCGACATGAACACGATTCGCCAACGCCGACCTGAAAGGAAGTGGGCGCTATGAGCGATGAATCACTCGCCATGAGCAGGCCCGATCCCCCTGCTCCAGCTCCTCCTTTGCTCACCGTAGCGGGCATCTCCGTGCGTTTCGCGGGCGTCAAAGCTCTAACCGATGTCTCTTTTTCTGTGTACCGTGGAGCTTTGTTCGCGGTCATCGGCCCCAATGGCGCCGGCAAAACCTCGCTATTCAATGTCTTATCGCGTGTCTACCAGCCCGCGGCAGGCCAGGTCACGTTCGATGGTCGCGACCTGCTGCGGCTCAAACCCTATCAGGTGGCGCGGGCGGGCATTGCCCGTACTTTCCAGAATCTGGGGCAGTTCCCGACTATGACGGTACTGGATTATCTGCTGCTGGGCCGCCATACGCGTATGCGCAGCGGGATCGTTCTCGGCGGTCTGTATCTCGGCCCAACGAGCCGCGAAGAAAAAAAGAACCGCGCCTACTGCCTGCATTTGCTGGATATCATCGGGTTGCAACGGCTGCACAATCATCCTTTGGGAAGCCTGCCTTTTGGCTTGCAAAAGCGGGCGGATATCGCGCGCGCGCTGGCTTTGGAACCCAAACTACTGCTGCTCGATGAACCGGTCGCGGGTATGGGGTCTGAAGAAACCGAAGACATCGCCGCCGTTATTCTGGATATCAAGGAGCAACTCGGTATCACCCAGATTCTGGTCGAGCATGATATGGCGCTGGTGATGGGTATTGCCGACCAGGTACTGGTCCTCGATTTCGGGCGCGTGATCGCGCAAGGGACACCGACTGACGTTCAGGCCAATCCTGATGTGGTGAAAGCCTACCTGGGTGAAGAGTTTGAGCAGAATGCCGCGGATAGTCTGTCGATCCCAACGGATAGCAGCCGCTAGCTGTTGTGATTCACAGGAGGGGATATGGCGTATTTTATACAACTTGCCTTTGCCGGCATCGCGCAGGGCTGTATCTACGCGCTGATCGGGCTGGGTTTTACTATTATTTTCAAAGCCAGCGAAGTCATCAACTTCGCCCAGGGCGAGCTACTGCTGGTGGGAGCGTACATCGTTTCATCCGGCGTGTTCGAGTGGCATTTGCCGTTTTTGCTGGCCCTGCTCCTGGGCATTGCTGTTACTGTGATCATTGGCCTGCTGTTCGAGCGTATCGTCTTGCGGCGCATGATTGGCCGTCCCGTCTTTTCCATTTTGATGATCACGATTGGCCTGGACATTGTGCTGCGCACCGCCGTTATTATGGGATGGGGCTCAAACCCTATTCCCGCCGCTTCTCCCTTTACGATCACCAGTGGCTTTATCACTGGCGGCGTCCATTTTGGAGCCAATGACCTGTGGACTATTGCCGTTACTATTGTTTTATGCGCCGCGCTTTTTTACTTCTTCCGCTATACAAAATATGGGCTGGCGATGCGCGCCACGGCGCTCGACCAGGAAGCTGCTCTGGCGGTAGGCATCAACATTCGTACCGTCTATGCGCTGGCATGGGGTATCGCCGCCGCCATCGCCACCATTGGCGGTGTTTTTCTCGCCATCGATTCCTTCGCCATTAACCCTACCTTCGGGAATGCCGCTCTAATCGCCTTTCCGGCCATCATTCTGGGAGGCATTGACTCGGTCAGCGGCGCGGTAGTAGGAGGCATCATTATTGGCGTTATCACGGAATTGACCGCGGGATATGAAAGTGGAGTTGCCAATATCCTGGGCGCGGGTATCCACGAGATTACTCCTTATCTGATCATGATCCTGATTCTGTTGCTTCGACCGTATGGTCTGTTTGGGACGCGAAAGGTGGAGCGTATATGAGCGTGACAGCCGCGAGAAAGAACACACAGACAGGTGTCCAGCCGCCACGCCCGTTAAAGAATATCTCGCGCTGGCTTGCGCTAGGTGTCGGCATCCTGGTGGTGATCGTCTTTTTCACCTTCGCCAGCGAAGACTGGTTCACGATTGTCAACTTTACACTGATCGCCGCTATCGCGTCCTTGGCGCTGAACGTTCTCTCCGGCTATGCCGGTCAGGTTTCGCTGGGTATCTCGTTCTTCATGGCAATCGGAGCTTACACGGCGGCTTTGCTCGGTGGCACGCCGCCCACGAGTCCGCTTGATCCGCTGGGTTTTGGTCTGTCATTCTTCATTTGGATACCGGCGGCTGGCATCGTTGCCGCGCTGGTGGGCGCGTTGATCGGCCCCACAGCGCTGCGGCTCAGAGGGTTCTACCTGGCGATTGTGACGCTGGCGCTGGTCTTCATCGGGCAATACCTTTTCATGAACATGCGCGGCATCACCGGCGGGCCGCAGGGACGTACCTTCCCAACACCGGCCTTCGGCGCTTTCCCGCTCAATCAGCAAAACGAGTTGTTCGGCGTGGCGCTTACCCCTGGTCAGCAAAATTTTCTCCTGTTTGGGATCATTCTGCTCCTCGCGGCGCTTTTTGTCGGCAACGTCATGCGTTCGCGTGCCGGGCGCGCCTTCCGGGCGGTGCGCGACCACGAAGTAGGCGCTGCCGTGATGGGCGTCAACCTCTTTGAAGCGAAGATGGGCGCGTTCATCCTCTCTTCATTTCTCGCGGGCATCGCGGGCGCGCTCTTTGCCTCGTATATCAGCTATGTCACTCCCGATTACTGGAGTCTGACGCTCGCCATCCAGTTTGTCGCCGCTATCATTGTCGGCGGCGTCGCCAGCATCTGGGGATCGATCCTGGGCGCGGCTTTCGTTTTTGGGCTGCCGCAGGTGATCGATTATTTCTCGCTGCTACCCACCAACACCACTGGCGGCCTGACGAGCGGCAACCTGAATGCTCTCATCTATGGCTTGCTGATCATCGTGTTCCTGCTCTTCGAGCCAGGAGGAGTGATTGGGCTGGTGCGCCGCTGCCAGGCGCTGATGCGCAAATTCAGTCATCATGATGAACGGGAAGGAGGTGAACCGGCCGAGATTGTTGACCTGTCGCCTTGATGCAGCGTCATAGTATTTCAACGTCGTTTCTTTTGAACGATGAAGGGGTGTCACACATGATACGCAAAAAGTTCCTGTATACACTCATCCTTGCCCTTGCCGCTATTCTCATGGCGCTTTCCGGCTGCGCTAGCAGCAATGGATCATCTGGGAATTCGAGTGGCATAAAAGCTGGCCCTGGCGTCGATCTCGCCAGCAAAACGATTACGCTTGGCATTCTCTCGCCGTATTCCGGGCCGGTGGCAGATCCGATAGGTATCCCTCTGGCGAATGGGGTGAAAGCCCTTTTCGACCATGTGAACGATCATGGCGGAATTGATGGTTTCAAGGTCAAATTTGTTGAAGAGGACACACAGTACGACCCGCAGATCGAGGTTCAAAAGTACAACCAGATTCATAACCAGGTCTTGATGATCGCCGATAGTTTGGGAACGCCAACAACGTTTGCCATTAAAGGTCTGGCGGACGCCGATCATATGCTGGTATCCGCTGCCACCCTCTCCTCCGCCCTGGCGCGCGAGAAGTACCTCGTCCTTGTCGGTACACCTTACCGTTTGCAGGTCGAAAATGCCTTTGACTATGTCGTCAATAAGCTCGGCATCCAGAATCCTGCTACCGGCATCATCTATCAAAACGATGAATACGGACAGGATGGCCTGACGGGCTATCAGGAAGCAATCACTGCCTATCACTTGCATAATGTGGCGGAGGTCACGTATGGCGTTACCGATACAGACTTCACGGCGCAGGTTGCCCAGTTGAAAGCTTCCGGCGCAAAGTACGTCTTCGTCACTGCCGTTCCGAATGTTACGGCAGGCATTATCGGCACCGCGTATAAGTTGGGGTACAACCCGCAGTGGATTCTGCAAAGCCCGGCGTTCGCAGTAGAATTGCTGGCCGTTCCGGCTCTGGTACCATTGTTGAGCAGGGCATGGGTCGTATCCCAGGGCGCGGCCTGGGGTGATACGAGCGTGCCGGGCATGGCGCAGATGCTCCAGGACGTCGCGAAATATTATCCGAACCAGAAACCGGACGGCTATTTCGAATTCGGCTATGCCGAGTCGGAGATCACCTACGCCATCTTGAAAAAGGCGCTGGACAATAAGGATATCACCCGCGACGGCCTTTTCAGCGCTTTCCAGTCGCTGAAAACCGTGAGTATGCAGGGGCTGTTGCCGCCTGTGACCTATGGCTCGTCGCCGAATCAGCGCGTCCCAACCCGCGATTCGGTCATCTACCAGATTGATGCTTCAGCGCCGGCGGGCGTCAAGCCGATCACTGCCGATTTCACGGGTACTGCCGCCATGCAATCGCAATTCTGAGTAATCACCATTCTGGTTGCGTAGCGGAATGCAAGAACGTCAGCCCCCATGCAGGGACTGACGTTCCTTTTTCCACTCGATTTTGTCGTATACTGAATGCGGATTGTGAGAAGCTTTAGTAGTATCGAAACAGGGGGAAAAGAGCATGGAAACTGTCAATCTCGCGCAAAAGTTTAGCCTTTTTCAAGAGCATTGGAGTCCCAAGATCGTTGGCGAACTCAATGATTCCTATGTCAAGATCGTGAAACTCCAGGGCGAGTTTGTCTGGCATCATCACGAAACCGAAGATGAATTGTTCCTGGTCATAAAAGGCACGCTGCTGATCAAACTGCGCGACCGCGACATCTGGCTGCACGAGGGCGAATTTTCCATCATCCCGAAAGGCGTTGAACACCTGCCGATTGCCGACGAGGAGGCGCAGGTACTCTTGCTGGAACCGAAATCTACCCTGAACACCGGCAACGTGCAGGACGAATTCACAGTAGCAGACCCGGAACGGCTGTGAGCCTGACGAAGCAGCTCGAACACCTGGTCTATTATCTGACCGCTTGGCGTTTAGGCGACTATTACCGTACCTATCCCGCGTATGTCCAGGACGAAGTAGCCGCTGCCCTCAAAGGGAAAAGCGACTTTCGCGAAGGCGGCAGCATCAGAAGACCGTTCGTCGTCGAGGACGGCAACATGGTCACGGCTCGCTACCCAGAAGACGCGC
>DATLSW010000181.1:0-3869 GCA_035533955.1 Ktedonobacteraceae bacterium
TCAGCAGCCCCATGCATCTGCTCAGCAGCGCGAATGGGCCTCATCCCCAGCAGCCGAGCGGCATGCCCTTTGCCCAGGGCGCGCAACTCTTCGACGGCTCCGGCCATCCCCTCACCCTACGCGGCGCCCAGATCGAAAGCCCCTTCAACTACATCCAGGGCTGGCAGAGCGGCACCCCCGTCACTCGCTATCTCAACCCGGCCGTCTTCCAGGCCATGGTGCAGCAGTATCATATGAATGAACTGCGCCTGCCCATCTCCAACTGGATTTATAACCTGAACCCGACCAGGTACCTGAGCCTGCTTGACCAGACCATCCAGCAAGCCAACAGCGCCGGACTCTATGTTGTCCTTGACCTACATGACGACGCCAAGAGTGGTTCGCCCTACGGCGGGAATGCCCAGATGCCCAAACTACAAGACCTCGTCTTCTGGCAGACCATCGCCGCCCACTATAAAACCAACGCCATGGTTATGTTTGACCTCTTCAACGAGCCGCAGGTCAAGGGCTGGTCCACCTGGCTCAACGGCGGCGGCTCGATTGACGGCGTTCCTATCGTCGGCTTCCAGACCATGGTCAACGCGGTGCGAGCGACCGGCGCGCAGCAGATCATCATCGTGGAAGCTGGGCAGGCTGGCGACGGCGGCCCGCAGGACAAGGGTTGGATGACGGTTGGCAGCAACACCATTAACGACCCCAACATCATGTACTCCTTGCACGAATACCAGGATGTCACGCTCTCCGCGCAGCAGCAAGATGCCAAATGGGGACTCATCCTCAACCACTATCCCATCTACTACGGCGAGTGGGCCGTGCTGCCCAACGGCGCGGGCAAGTCGGGCGGCAATCACTGTAAGGGCATCAGCCATGCGCAGGCCGACGCCATCACCAACACCTTCTTGAACTATATGACCTCGCGCAACGCCAACTGGGACGCCTGGCAGTTTGAACCCTACTTCCTGATCCAGAGCGAGAAGACCTTCGCGCCGACCACGCTCAACATTCCCTGGACGTGCGGTGACAGCAGCAACCATGCCGGCATGGGAACGCTGATCCAACAGTTCCTTGCCAGCCACAGCAACTTCCGCAACGGCGCGTTGATCAGGCCGTTTCTCCCACGCGGCAAATAGGGAGAACACGCGGCAAGACGCGGCGGGGTATCAAAAGACGGGCGTCCCGGTTGGGACGCCCGCTTTTTTTGAGAAACGTTAGCTCTGCGGGCAATAGGGGCCGGTGATGTGTTCGAAGTTCGGGCGATAGCGAGCAGCATTGTAATCGACCGGATTCACGCGGCGAGCAGGCCAGTTCTTGCCGGGAATATCGGTAACGACGAATGAGCCATCACGGTAAGCGGCCATGACACCATACACGCCAGTTTCCACCTGGCTCATCACCACATTGGCATAGTAGATCGCCATGTGCTTATCATAAACCTCTGGCTCGCCGCTGCGCAGAAAATAGGTCAGATCGATGGGCAGGAAGCGCACGCCATGAATGCGCTTGCTGAGTTGATCGGCAAGAAACTCGGCCACGTTCACCTTCTTGCGATGCCCATAGGCATCGGCCGCGCCGACCTCCGGCACGGGCATTCCCAGATTCGCGCCTTCTGAAAGCAGGACAAGCGAGTAATTCATCGGATTCTGGCGATCTTTGAGGATGAGTTCCGCCAGCCGGTCGATATCGGCCGGCACTTCGGGGATCAGCACGCGGTTGGCCCAGGTGACAATAGCCGTCTCCAACGCGGTAAAGCCGGCATCGCGGCCAAACATACGGAACAGCGCCGTCTCACTGTGCGAACCCGCCGTCGAACGTATCCGCCCAATGAACTCGGCAGCCCTGCTGATCGCCGTCTGGAAGCCGATACAATAGTCCGTGCCGTGGACATCGTTATCCATCGTCTTAGGGATACCCCAGACTGGCGCGCCTTTTGCCGCCAGCGCCGCTCCATAGCTCAGCGTATCATCACCACCAATCACCACCAGGCCATCCAGTTCCAGAAACTCCATGTTTGCCAGCACTTCATCGGTCAGATCAACGCGATCGTCTGCGGCATGACTCGCACCATAGTGAGAGAGGTGCGGCGGGAGATCATCCACGCGCATCCGCGCTGGATTGGTGCGCGAGGATTGGAGGATGGTGCCGCCCTGGCGATCAATGGCGCGTGTATTCAGACGATTCAAAGGCATCAAGTAGTTTGCAGCCCAGGTTGAAGGATCATCGTGGCGGAAGAGAAGTTGCTCGTAGCCCAGTGATCGATCAAGATAGGTAATACCTTCCCATCCGAGACGCAAGCCGATCACCCGTATACCTGCGTGTTCCGCGCGATAGACAACCGCTTTAATGGCGGCATTGAGGCCCGGCACGTCGCCGCCGCCCGTCAGTATGCCCAGAGAACGAATTGGACGAGACAATTTTTCTGGCATGATACTCTCTCTCTCCCATTTGCCATTATGTATGCGACTCATGTATACCGATTCCGTTTCTTCATCTATCCACAAACAAGCATACCACACGTATCCCATGCTGAGGTCACCAGCTTGATTGCGCTAATGCTTACAATTGGGCCAGGGCTGACTTTACGACCGGCATTGAGCGCTGTAGCTGTGATTTTCCTGTGATATATTTCCCTTTGCTGTGACTTCTGTGTGATACATATCCGCTATGCTTGGAGTGTCGGATGAAACGAAAAAGAAAATCCTCACAGGAGGTGAGGTAAGAATCAATTCATTCGCATAGGAGTGAAACAATGAGTATCTCGAATATCAAGCCGAAAGCGGCAACACAAATACCTGAACCCCCCATCGCAAGATTCTTGTTTGCGGATACCCGTATGGCCTGGCTCTGGCTGATCGTTCGCCTCTACGTGGGCTACGAATGGTTGACCGCGGGCCTGGAAAAATTAACCGGCTATTCCTTTACCCTGGATGCGAGCTTTGGCACCAAAACAGGCGACCCGTGGGTCTTCGTCTCCCATACCGGGGCGGCCATCACCGGCTTCGCCAACGGCGGGCTGGCGCAGTCCACCGGCGCTCATCCGGCCGTGCAGGGGTGGTATGCCTGGTTCCTGCAAAACGTGGTCATTCCGAACGCGGGCGTCTTTGCCTATCTCATCACCTTTGGTGAGGTTCTCGTCGGCATTGCTCTGATCCTTGGCCTCTTGACCGGCATCGCGTCCTTCTTCGGCGTGTTCATGAACCTGAACTACCTGCTGGCCGGCACAGTCAGTACCAACCCGATCCTGGGCTTCCTGGCGATTTTCCTCATCCTGGCCTGGCGTGTCGCCGGCTACTGGGGTCTTGACCGCTACGTTCTGCCGCTCATCGGCACACCCTGGACTGGCTCCCTGGCGCGCAAACACACGCCGCAAAACCCGACACCCGTTGCAGCGGCTCATTGAAGACCGTTAAGCAAGCTTCACAGGCGAAGCAACGTTGAACAGAAAGCTGGGGACTTATAAAAGTCCTCAGCTTTCTCAATGATCGGCAAAAAAGGAAGCATACTGGCGCAATCAATTGCGCCGCCACACTATCAGATTTGGTATCATATAGCTCCTTGCTTTTTCCCCAGGTTGATGGTACGCTAAAACTTGAAGTCGCTAAGATGGCTCGCTTCTGTGTATTATCAGGGATAGCTTTAAGGAGTATTTCTATATTGATGTCTGATTCGCTCCAACCAGATGCGACGGCGCCTGTTCCCATGCACATTACGGCGTTGGGCTTGCGTCAGTTGCTAGACATTTCGCCCGATGCGCTGATCGTTGTCGATCCAGCGGGAATGATTGTCATGGCAAATAAGCAAGCCGCCGCGCTCTTTGGATACCGCCGGGGGGAACTTCAGCATCAACCGCTCGAATTGCTCATGCCGGAGCG
>DATLSW010000182.1:0-6929 GCA_035533955.1 Ktedonobacteraceae bacterium
CCGAAATCGGCAAGCAGCAGATGCGGTCGTTTTGGGTTCTTGGCGTTAGCACGTAAAAGGAAGTTCGAAGCTTTGACATCAAGGTGAATAACCTGGTGGTCGTGCGCGTACTGGAGAGCTTCCGCGGCCTGCTCAATCAAATAGGCGACATCTTGTATTGATAGAAGAGGATTACTGTCACGTTGACGCAGCCAGGTAGCTAACGACCCATCAGTGCAATACGGCATGACCATATAGATAATGGTTGTCCCATCGACCGTTTCTTCGCCAAAGTCGTAAAGAGGCAAGATGTTGGTGTGTTCGAGCGCGGCAATGGCTCTTGCCTCGCGTTGGAAGAGGCGAGCTGCATCTTTCGAAGTGTCGCTGTCGGGGTAAGGTTCGCCTTCCGAGCGGATAACTTTGATCGCCACTTGTCGGCTGATGCGAGAGTCCTCCATGAGATGTACTTCGCCCATGCCGCCGCTGCCCAGAGCGCGCAAGCGGTGGTAGCGACCGTTCTGGAGTTCTTCTAATGCCATAGTTTACCTCAATTCATATGAGTCAGGAAAAGAATGAGCGCTAACTCAATGTTTGTGTGATGAAGTACCCATCAGTAAATACACAACAATAATATACTATATGAGGTAAAGTACGCAAGTAAAAAGGACTTGGGATTTGTCCACCACGACTCTCTCTTGCGTTTTGCCCGACGAGGCGGTACAATCAGGATGGTTCCACACTCGTTAGTGGTGGAGTGGGCATCATTTCACGCGGGATAGGCGCGCTATCGCCTCTCCTGATCATGCGTCGCACGAAACCAGCCTCCAAGAAAGGTAGCATATAGCCGAATGACCATTACGACTCGACCGCGTACTATTAGTGAGTTACGTGAAAGCGGGTATAGCGTCCTCTCAGTCAGAGAAGAATTGCGAAAAAACCTGATAGATACATTGCGCAGAGGTGGAGAACTCTTCCCAGGGATCGTGGGGTTTGAGGATACTGTCATTCCCCAGATTGAAAATGCCATCCTCTCCGGCCAGGATATCATCTTCCTCGGCGAGCGCGGCCAGGCCAAGACGCGCATGGCGCGCAGCCTCGTCAATTTGCTGGATGATGTCGTTCCTGTCATTGCCGGATGCGAAATTAACGATAATCCGTTTGAGCCAATCTGCAAAGCCTGCCGCGATAAGATCGAAGAATTCGGCGACAACGTCGAGATCGAATGGCTTCCGCGTGACAGGCGCTATGGAGAAAAACTGGCAACGCCCGATATCACGATCTCCGACCTGATCGGCGAAGTCGACCCGGTGCGCGTCGCCGAGGGACGGTATCTCTCGGACGAACTCACCATTCACTATGGCCTGATCCCGCGTACCAATCGCGGCATCTTCTGCATCAACGAACTGCCCGACCTGGCTGAGCGCATCCAGGTGGGCCTGCTCAACATCATGGAAGAGCGCGACGTACAGATTCGCGGCTACAAGATTCGCCTGCCGCTTGACGTCTTTGTCGTCGCCAGCGCCAACCCGGAAGATTACACCAATCGCGGGCGCATTATCACGCCACTCAAAGACCGCGTGGGTTCTGAAATTCGCACGCATTATCCGCGCACCGTCGAACACGAAATCCAGATTATGGAATCGGAAAGCAACCACTTCATCACCGAAGGTATGGATATTGTCTTCCCGCAGTTCATGAAAGAGGTGATTGCCGACGTCACGCAACTGGCGCGGCGCAGCAACGATATCAGCCAGCGTTCCGGTGTCAGTGTGCGCGTCTCTATCGCCAACTTCGAGAACGTCTTGAGCAACGCCAGCCGCCGCGCCCTGCGCCTGAAAGAGCGCTACATCGCCCCGCGCGTCAGCGATCTCTCGGCCATCATGGCCTCGACATCTGGAAAGATCGAGCTTGATACCGTTGGCGACATCAAAGAAGAGCGCGTGGTACAGAAGCTGATCAACTCCGCTGTTCTCGAAGTCTTCGGACAATACTTCGAGCAGCGCGAATTTGAGCAACTGGTCGCTGGTTTCGAGCGCGGCTTGAGCGTGCAGGTGGGCGACGATATGTCCTCGATGGAGTATGTCAACCAGCTTTCCCGCGTCGGCGGTCTGACCAAAGCTATTGATAAATTGGGCGGTCGCGGCAATCCGGCCAGTATTGCGTCCAGTATCGAGTTCATTCTTGAAGGTCTGCACCTCAATCGCCGTCTCAACAAGGACGAAGTTGCGGGCAAGATCCGCTACCGGCGCTAAATTATCAAAGGAACATGGTATGTTCAAACGCTTTCAGCACAATCGCTATGGGTACTCGCGTTGGGATGGCTCGCAGCGCATCGAAGGACTGGACGCCGACGATGTCTTGAACGCGCTCGCGGATGATTATATGGAGGACGGCAACCTGCAAAAGGCGCTGCGCCGTTTGATGCAGGAGGGTGTGCGCGGAGACGACGGGCGGCGCACGATGGGTCTGCGCGAGATGCTTGAGCGCATGAAGAATCAGCGCCAGCAGCAGCTCAGTCGCTACAACATGGCGTCGGGCGTAATGGATGATCTGCGCGAGAAGCTCGAAGCAATCAAACAGATGGAGCGCGAGGGCATCCAGCATCGTCTCGACGATACATTGCCTCAACAGCCGCCGCAAGGCGACCAGCAGCAGCCTGGCGGGCAACCGCAAGGGGAACAATCGCAGGAAGGTCAGCAGCAGCCTCAGCAGGGGAAAGAGCCAGGGGGCCAGAGCGGGCAGCGCGGCCAATCACAGCAGCCCGGCAGCCAGAGTAGTCAGCAGGGACAATCTGGCGAAGACGGAGGTGACCTCTCGCCCGAACAGAAACGCCGGATGCTGGAGATGATTGCCAAACGCAAGCAAGAGTACCTTGATAACTTGCCGCAGGATGTTCCAGGGCAGATCAAGCAGCTTTCCGACTATGACTTCATGGATGACGAGGCGCGCGAGAAATTCCAGGAACTCATGGAGAGCTTGCGCCAGCAGATGATGCAGCAGTTCTTTCAGGGTATGCAGCAATCGCTGCAAAATATGTCACCTGAAGATATAGCCCGTATGCGCGAGATGATTCGCGAACTGAACCAGATGTTGCGCGACCGCCAGGAAGGGCGCGAGCCGGACTTCGACTCGTTTATGCAGAAGTACGGCGATTACTTCCCTGGCGTCAATTCGCTGGACGACCTGATCGAACAGATGCAGATGCAGGCGGCTGCCATGCAGGGCATCATGGATAACCTTTCGCCGGAGCAGCGTCAGGAGTTGCAAGATCTCATGGAGCAACTCATGGGCGACGACCGTATCCGCGTCGATCTCATGGAACTGGCGCGTAACCTCGAAGCTGTCGCGCCGATGGAGGATATCCGCACGCGCTTCCCTTTCCGCGGCGATGAAACTTTGCCGCTCAACGAGGCCATGCGTATGATGAGCCAGTTGCAGCAGATGGAGGGCCTGGAAGATCAATTCCGGGAGGCGCGCCGCCTGGATAACCTGGAAGCCATCGACAGCGAGAAGGTCAAAAAGTTGCTCGGCGATGATGAATACCAGTCTATCGAGGAACTCAAAGAACTGATGCGGATGCTCGAAGAGGCTGGCTACATCCAGAAGAAGGGCAATCGCTGGGAACTAACGGCGCGCGGCATTCGCAAAATTGGGCAGAAGGCGCTGCAAGACATCTTCAACAAGCTCAAACGCGACGGTTTTGGTCGGCATGTCAGCCCATTTCGCGGTGTTGGCGGCGAGCGCACGGACGAGAGCAAGCCATACCAGTTCGGCGACCCGTTCTTGCTCGATCTCGAACAGACCTTGATGAACGCGGTCCACCGCAACGGCGTCGGCACGCCGGTCAGGCTGGGGAAAGACGATTTCGAGGTCTATCGCACCGAGTTCATCACGCAATCATCGACGGTACTGATGATCGATATGAGCATGAGCATGATCTACAACGAGTGCCAGCCAGCCGCCAAGAAGGTTGCCGTCGCGTTGGAGAGCCTGATCCGCTCGCAATTTCCCCGCGACAACCTGTATGTCGTCGGTTTTTCGTATGTCGCCCGCGAATACAAGCCGGACGAGCTGATCGAGATGGGACGCGCCGACCACAGCACCGGCACCAATATGGCGCACGGCCTCATGCTGGCGCGCCAATTGCTGGCGCGGCATCGCGGCGTCAATAAACAGATCATTATGATCACTGACGGCGGCCCTACGGTCTGGTACGAAGAGGCGATCGGCGGCTGGTCGTTTGCCTATCCGCCCAATCCCTGGGCCGAAAAGCAGGCGCTGCTGGAAGCCCAGCGCTGTACCCGCGAGAACATCACCATCAATACGTTCATGCTGGGTAATGATAGCTGGATGGTTGCCTTCGTCAATCAGTTGTCGCAGATCAATCACGGCCGCACCTTCTTTACTGACAAGTACAATCTGGGTGAATACTTGCTGGTTGACTACCTGAACAGTAAACGGAAGTTTGTGCATTGATGGCCGACGATAATATGGAGGGGGTGTTCAGCGAGGAGCTGCGCGCGTTTGGCGTTGATGACGAAGCTTTGCCGCGCGTTCTGGCGCGCTTTCAGCGTTATCGGCAAGCAATGCTTGACTGGAACACCCGTGTCAATCTGACCTCCATCACGAGTCCAGAGGAAGTGATGAGCAAGCACTTCCTCGATTCGTTATCATTATTGAAGGCTTATGATCGGCCACAAACTCGCCTGCTCGATATTGGATCGGGAGCCGGTTTTCCGGGTTTGCCGCTCAAGATCGTGCGCCCGGCGTGGCAGGTTGTGCTTGTAGAGGCGACAGGCAAAAAAGTTGCCTTCTTGCAGCATATGATTGAGATTCTGGAACTACAAGGCGTCACCGCCCTTCACGCGCGCGCCGAAGACCTGGCCCGGCAGCGCGAGTACCGCGCCGCCTTCGATCTTGTGACGGCCCGCGCTGTCGCCGCGCTGCCTATCTTGCTGGAGTACGCCGCGCCGTTCTGTCGTGTGGGCGGCACGATTATCCTGCCCAAGAAAGGCGACCTCGCGGAAGAAATCGCCCAGGGCAAACGCGCTGCGCGCCAACTCGGCGCGTCACTCTTTGCCGACCAGCCCGTCAAACTACCCGGCCTCGCCGATGATCGCCGTTTGCTGGTGTGGCGGCAGCGCGCTTTGTGTCCGCCGCAATATCCGCGTAGCCACGCGGCGCTGGTGAAGAACCCACTGGCGTAGTTTTGCTATGATATTACTGTACATATTTCCGGTAGCAGAAACTGAAGGAACACAAGCTTTATGGAAACGTCCGCAACAGAAACGCCTGAAGAGGAAATGCCCAGGCGCAAGAAAAAATGGTATGCCGCTTTTATGGCGCCCCTGTTACTGATAGTGGCCTTTGTGATCGTGGTTGGCATCTATAGCAATTTCCATACACCGCCCGATGTCGATGTGACGGTCGCTGGCTTTTCACCGCAAAGTGTCGTAATCACCGAGGGCGAAACCATTCACTTTGTCAACAAAACATCGATAACTCAGATTATTTGCCTGGGTAGCAATCAGCGCTGTGATAGCACTGCGATTGATCCCACTGTCATTGATCCCTCAGCGCTCGCGGGTTCGGGTATCCGCATCGCTCCTGGACAGGCGCAAAACGTTATCTTTACTACCTACGACACCTATTATGTTACCAGCACAACGTCACCAGGATTGAATCTGACGGTTAATGTAAATTCAGCGACGTGAATTCATAGCAGGCCAACTCCCATCCTGCGCCTTCGACGCACAGCGCCCCGGCGTAGTCCAGCCCCGGAGCTAGCGCGCACATTAACCAGCGCGCTGCCTCGCGCGCGTCTTCCCGGCTTGCCAGCAGCGCCGCCGGCGCGCCCGGTTTGAGAGAAACGTCGAACAGATGGAGCGGCAGATGTAAACCGAGGCCACGCGCCTTGATGTAGGCTTCTTTGCGCGTCCAGCCGTTGAAAAAGCCCTGCTGCTTTGCGTTGTCAGGTAGATCACGCAGGGCTTGTTGCTCGTTGAGTGAGAAACTGTGCTGTGCGAGCTGCTCGTACTCAATGTTCGAGCGCATAGACTCGACGTCAACGCCTATCGCGCGATCGTAGGTGAAAGCATAGAGGGCCAGTTCATGCGAGTGCGAGAGATTGAATGTCAGCGTTTGCTCTTGCCTCGGCGCATCAATGGCAGGTTTACCGTAGGAGTTTGTGTAAAAACGGATAGCAAGGGGATCACAATCCATGTAGCGGCCAAGCAGAATACGCAGGATGCTATGCGCAACCGCGTAGCGCAGGCGATCGCGCTCGAAATAGAAGCGTGCCGCCTTTGCCTGCTCATCGTCGGACAGCACGGGCAAGCCATTTCCTATAGCCAAAGAATATGTATCCACACGAGCCAGCCAGACATGCACGGCGTCTCTTGTGAGCCGCAGGTCGGCTGGCGGGATATTCCATTGTTGGCTTTCGTCGAACATGAATGTAGCAGCGCAATTCATTGCGCCAGTCTCATACGAACCGGCGCGGTTGACTGGCGCAGTGAATTGCGCCGCCACAGTGTTTGCTCGTCTACAACCATTTCATCGCTTATGAGCATCCTGGAGCAACATGACAACCCGCCCTATTTTGTTATACACTCAAACAAAGAGATCGTGTATCTCATCATATCACAACGAAAGGTGTTATCTCCATGACCGATAACGCGGAAATTGCCGCACAGCGCGCAGTGCAGAATACTGTCAGCGCGTTCTTCGCGCCTGAAGATGAAGGGCTGCGCGGCGCGTTGGAGGCTGCGCGGGAAGCTGGCCTTCCATCCATACAGATATCGCCGCTCCAGGGCAAGTTGCTGCAATTATTGGCTGCCGCCTGCCAGGCGCGCAAGATTCTTGAAATCGGCGCGCTGGCCGGATATAGCGGTATCTGGCTGGCGCGCGCCTTACCCATCGGTGGTCGTCTGATCACGCTGGAGATCGAT
>DATLSW010000183.1:0-5464 GCA_035533955.1 Ktedonobacteraceae bacterium
GCCGACCTGCCGCTCGCGGGCGGCGGCGAAGAATTGCTCTGACGGTTTGAACCGGAACATGTTGAAGATGATCTGCACGCTCTGCACGTTGGGATAGCTGATGGCCTTCATGGCCTCGTCCACGCGCTCCACGCTCACGCCGTAGTAGCGCAGTTTGCCCTGCTGAACCAGGTCGTCGAGAATACCGAAGACCTCCGGCATATCGTAAACCTCGGACGGCGGGCAGTGTAGTTGCAGAAGATCGATGGCGTCAGTATCCAGGTTACGTAAGCTGCGTTCGACGAAACCGGTCAGATTCTGGCGATTGTAGCCGGATGCGACATGCGGATCGAGTCGCCGCCCGGCTTTGGTGGCGATGATGATCTGTTCGCGGCGCGACTTGCTTACCTGGGCAACAAGCTGCTCGGAGTGTCCATCACCGTAGACATCCGCCGTGTCGATGAAGTTGACGCCCAGAGCAATAGCGCGGTTCAGCGCGGCCAGCGAATCTTGATCATTAGTTGGTCCCCAGGCGTCGCCGCCGATGCCCCACGCGCCAAAGCCGATGGCCGAAATGCTCCATCCGGTGCGTCCTAATGTGCGATATTCCATAATCTTGTACCTGTCTTTTCTCAAACGGGTGTGGTAGGGCGCAATCGGTTGCGCCCTTATATTATATCCTAATCCTCGTTGAGACGTAAGGTCTGGCTCATGGAGGGGCGCGAGACGATGCGTACCATCATCAGAATGGCGAGGGCGCAGACGACCGCAAGGGTCGCCTCTACTCTACCAGGATTTTGCCGTCCTGAATTTGTAAAACGCGGTCGGAGGAGGCGAAGACTACGGGGTCGTGCGTGGCGATGAGCAGGCCGATGTTTTTCTGATGAGCGATGTCGCGCAGCAGGTTCGAGATGTCGCGGCCCGTCACGGAGTCCAGATTGCCGGTTGGCTCGTCGGCGACGACGAAGCGCGGCTCGTGGATGAGCGAGCGCGCCAGGGCAACGCGCTGCTGTTCGCCGCCGGAGAGTTCCAGGCCGCGATGGTGCATACGCGCGCCGAGGCCGACCAGTTTCAGGCTCTCCTGGGCGCGCCTGGTGCGCTCGGCAGGCGCGGCGTGAGCCAGGCGCAGGGGAATCTCGACGTTTTCCTGGGCGGTGAGCGACGGGAAGAGATGCGCGTTCTGGAACATCATGCCGATGCCTTCGCGGCGCAGGCGCGCGCGCGCGTTTTCATCCAACTTTGAGAGATCATGGCCCAAGATAAAGACCTGGCCCCGCGTCGGATCGTCCAATCCGATCAAGATATTGAGCAACGTGGTTTTGCCGGAACCGGAACGCCCTTTTAAGGCGACGAATTCGCCGGGGCTAATCCGCAAATCGATGCCGCGCAGCGCGTGAACGATATTATTCCCTAATTTGAATTCGCGCGTGATGCCATGCGCTTCCACAATGGTGTCGCGAGCCACCGTCGTCGTTGTTGATTCCATTGATGATACCTTTCAAATCTCGTCTATGCCCCTACGGCTGGTGCGATAAATCGGGCCACTACGTTGCGCCATTGGTCTCGACCGCGAGCGGCCAGATTTCGACATGATCTTCGGCGATGCGTACTTCCGCGCGCCCGTTGAATGCGATGCGTTCCACCGCTTCTTTGGGCAGTTGCAGGCGGCCCGCGCGGTCGATCAAGACGGACTCCTGGTGCGTCTCGCGCGAGAGGCCGATGACGGCGCTGGCAGCGAGTGTGCCGTTGCTGATGTTTGCGACAGGAGCGTCGCGGCGCACTGTCTCTGTGCTGGTGCGCCCATCGCGGATGGCAATGGTGCGGTCGGCGGCGGCAGCGACCGCGGCGTCATGCGTGACCAGAATGATCGTCAGGCCAAGCTCGCGGCTCAACGTGTGCAACTGGATGATCATGTCGGCGGCGGTGATCGAGTCTAGCTCGCCGGTAGGCTCGTCGGCCAGCAGCAGGCGGGGCTTGTTGGCAATGGCGACGGCGATGGCAGTGCGCTGCTGCTCGCCGCCGGAGAGCTGTTCCGGGCGTTTGTTGGCGAGATGACTGATGCCGATCATCTCCAGCAATTCGTAGGAGTGCTGGATGCGCTGCCGTTCAGCGTAGCCGCCGATTAACTGTGGCATTTCCACGTTTTCCAGCACTGTCAGTTCGGGCAGCAAATTGCGCCCGCTTTGCTGCCAGATATGCCCGATCAGGAAACGGCGATAATGAGTGCGCTGCTCTTCAGAGAGGCGTGTCAAATCATATCCGGCCACGATACCGCGCCCCGCGCTGGGCAGATCGAGGCCGCTGAGGATATTGAGCAGTGTAGTTTTGCCGGAGCCGGAAGCTCCCACTATCGCCATCATCTCGCCCGACACGACCTCCAGATCCAGACCTTGCAAGGCTACCACTTCCAGGTCGGCCACTTTATAAATTTTTACCAGATTATCGCAAACGACAAGTGGTTTTGCCATGATCACATCCAATCGTTGAAAAGATACATGCTGGTTTAATCTTCACTCAAACGCAATATCTGGCTGATCGACGGGCGCGAAACGATGCGCACCATCATCCAGATGGCAACGATACAGATCAGAACGAGAACGCCGAGCGCCAGCCAGAGCGAGACAGGTATCACGACGTTGATCGGCGGCACGCTCTGGAGAACGTAAAACTCTCCCGAACTGATTGGCACGCTGCTGCCCGCGCTGGTGAAGATCAGCGTCGGCAGCGCCAGCAGCGAGAGGAAGACGCCGAAAAGCGCGCCCAGGATCAGCGCTGTGGCGTAGACAATGGATTGCTCCCACAACAGCACGCCGGCAATTTGTCCCTGTGAGCTGCCCAAGGCGCGCAGAATAGAGAAGCTGGTCAGATGCTTTTGCGCGTTTTGCCAGGAGGCGATGAGCGTGCCGATCAGAGCCAGGATCAGCGCGGCAATGGCGCTGGCAATCAGTATCTCCAGCAGCGCCAGGTAGAGCGGGTCCTTTGAAAGCGTCTGAACAATGGCGCGGCGGTCGCTGAGGTTGCTCACGGGAATCGATCCGGTGAGGAGTTCTTTGCGCACCAGCGCCACTGAGGCGGGATCGCTTTTCGATTTGACCCACACGGTCGTCGTTGACAGGGGCGTGTCGTTAATCTGTGAAGAGAGCGCGTTGTAGGTCTGGAAATCGACCAGCACGCCGCCTGCCGGTACGTAGTCGGTAGTATCGTTGGAGGCAGTTGTGTCGAATATTGAAGGCAGGTGCTGCACTTCGCCGATCATCACGAAGTTCATCTGGCCGTTGAGGTCGCTCAGCGAAAAGTGCGAGCCAATAGACAGGTGCAGCGATTGTACAGCGTCGGCATCGACGATGGCTGGCACAAAGCCGTTTGCCGATGAGCGCGCCGCGATCAACTGCTGCATGAGTGAGCCAATGGACTGCGACGAATATTGACTGCTCCAGATGGCCGTCCGCGCGAACGATTCGGCGTAGACGGCGCGCAGGTCGAGCGAGAGACCGCCCAGGCCGATGACGTTCTCGGATGATTCGTAGCCGGTGCTGGCGGCGACAACGCCGGGCAGGTTGCTGAACTGTGTCGGTTTCACATTCGCGCTCAAGCCGGAGATATCGCCGCTGAAATCCGCGCCGACCTGGTAAGCAGCTACATCATGGATGCGCTGCACCTGTGAGGCGTTGAAGACCAGGGCAAAGATGGCGAAGGCCGTGGCAAAGGCCAGCAGCATGGTGGTGCGTACTGTCTGCTGCGGCGTGCGCGCCATCTGCGCCAGGGCCAGCGTGGAAGCCGCGCCTTTGCTGCGCGCGGCTAAGCGTGAGGCAAGTTCCAGCAAAAGCGGGAAGCCGCGTAAGAAGAGCAGCGTCGCGCCGAGGAGCAAGAAGACCGCGCCGACCAGGGTGGCCGGAGCCAACAACAGCGAGCGCAGGCGAATGCTCAGGACGCTGGGATTGGTGATGTAGAGGATAGCGGCGTAGCCGGCCAGCGCGATAAAAGCCGCGATCAGGTCGAGGTTCGTGCGCTGCCAGAACGGGATGGTGGTGGCTCGGGCCGACTCGCGGCGCAGGCTCACAATATCGGCGCGCGTGGCGCGGTAAATCGAGAGGATCATGGCGATCAGCACAATGACGATGGCGGCGAGCGCGTATTCCAGCAACTCGACGGCCACGCTGCCCAGATTGGCTGTCAGAATGTTCAGCGCGCCTTGATCGGATGACGCGAGCGTATTCAGCGTCAGTAGCCGCACGGCCACAAGCGCCAGCAAGGGGCCGATGATCAGCGCGATGATGCTCAAGCCGATGGCCTGGGCCACGTAGAGGCTGAATATCTGGCCGCGGTTCGCGCCGCGACTGCGCATCACAGCGATGGCGGCGGTCTTGCGATCAACCAGCAAGTTGGTCATGGCGCTGACGAAATAGAGGATCAGCGCCATCAAGAGCGCGATGAGGCCAACGGCGGAGATCAGCAGCACGAAGACGTAGTTGCTATAAGTCAGCAGGGCGCTATACGGCCCTGACGCCTGGGTCTGCTCGACGAAAGGCGCGTCCACAGGGTTATTGGAGGTGTTGGTGATGGCCGTGTCCATGCCGGAGACGAGCTGGCCGAGGTTGAGGACGTTGACCTGCGTGACGTTGATGGGATAGTACCAGAATATCTCCGGCGGCCCAATATAGCTCACGCCATTTTGCTGAAAGGTCTGGTTCGTACCGACCTGGCTGAAAACGGTGATCAGGCTCTGGTTAGCGACCAGCCCTTTGAAGGTGGGAGGCGGCGGGGGTAAGCCGGCAGCCTGCGCCAACTGAAAATCTTCATAATGCCAGTAGAGGTCGTTGTCCGAGCGCAGCTTGAAAATGCCCACGACGCGCAATGTGATGTTGCGCAGCGCGGCTGCGGATTTGGGCAGGTTGCCCGCGAACGCTTGCACGGGCATGGTCGAGCCGACGGTCACGCCGAGCGTTTTGGCGCTCTGCGCGACGAGCGCGACTTCCATTACGCTGCTGCTGCCAGTGTCCCGCGGCAGCCGACCCTGGAGCAGTTGCAAGTGCGAGGCGGCGCTGCTCATATCCTCGCCGATCAGGTTGAGTTTGGCATTCTTGAAGGGCGTCGGCGGCAATAGATTGAGGTCGAGCGCCTGGATCGAGAACTGCGGGTTGTTACTGATCAATGGCCCCATGTCGGTCTGGAACGCCTGCGTCAGTTCTTGCTGGATGCCCTGGATCGGCTGCGCGGAAAGTTGCGCGCTCACGCTGCTGACCGTCACAAACGAGCCTTCGGGCGTGGAGTTGATGGAGTCGCGAATACCGGCGCTGATGGCGACTTGCGAATAGATCGGCACGGTACAGATGAGGATGACGGCGAAGAGGATGCCAAATCCGACCACCAGCAGCAACCGCCAGGTCTGGCGAGTCTGCCAGCGCGCTAATTTCAGTGTGGCGGCAAAGATAGTCCACCCGCCGGGACGAGGCGCTGTGCGTTTCGCACGAGTTGAGTGAGCCAT
>DATLSW010000184.1:0-3382 GCA_035533955.1 Ktedonobacteraceae bacterium
AAGACCTGGTCGGAGACGAGCGCCAGTTCCACTTCTTCACCCTCTGGCATGTCTACGAAGGCCAGCGTGCGCCGCCGCGCTTCCATCATAGCCTGCCGCATGAAATTGACCAGTTCTTTGCGCTGCTCGCCCGCCAGTTCGTAGCGCTGTCGCAAGCGCTGCCTGCGCTCATAAATACTGCCATCGCCCGGCAATGCTTCATCGAGCAAGGCGTGGGCCTCCTCGAATTGCGACTCCGGCGTCCAGGTTGGGCGAATATCGAAGCAGCGTTCCACCTCGTCGGCCAGCGCGAACGTTTCGCCGTTCAGCCTGCGGCAGACCGTTTCCAGCGCGATCAGTTCTTTGTGCAGGTATGTTGCGCGGCGCGGCTCGAATGCCTGTGCGGGCAATGTATCCAGCAGGGCATTGGCGGCGCGCACCAGATCGAGCGCGGGCGTCTCGCCTTCGGCCTCGACAGTCGCCTTCCACTCAGGCGGGCCATAATAGTAGTCAACGAAGCGGCTTTCCGTGAACTTGCGTATCAATTTGTCGATGCGGAACTGGAGCAAGACATAGTCGCGAAACCACTGGTCGTTCATGGTTGTGATCCTTTTTATCGTTACAGGAGTTCCTGGGCAACCGCAAAGGATTGCCCCTACCCTGACCCGTCACATTAGAGCGGGATGTTGCCGTGCTTTTTGGGCGGGTTAGTATCTCGTTTGTTTTTGAGCATCTCCAGCGCGGTGATCAACTTGGAGCGCGTGAAGCGCGGCTCGATGACCTCGTCGATGTAGCCGCGCGCGGCGGCGATGTAGGGGTTGTTGAACTTCGCGGTATATTCGGCGATCAGCTCGCGACGGCGCTGTTCGGGATCGGCGGCGCGCTCGATCTCATCTTTGAACAGGATGTTAACCGCGCCCTCCGCGCCCATCACGGCGATTTCCGCCATCGGCCAGGCGTAGTTGATGTCGCCGCGCACATGCTTGCTGCTCATCACATCATACGCACCGCCGTAGGCTTTGCGCGTGATGACGGTGATCTTGGGAACGGTGGCCTCGCAATAGGCATAGAGCAGTTTCGCGCCATGACGGATGATGCCGTTGTGTTCCTGGCCGACGCCGGGCAGGAAGCCGGGGACATCGACAAAGGTGATGATCGGGATGTTAAAGCAGTCGCAGAAACGCACGAAACGCGCGCCCTTATCGGACGAGTTGATATCGAGTACGCCGGCCAGCGCGCCGGGCTGCTGCGCGACGATGCCCACGGAACGGCCATTGAGGCGCGCGAAGCCGACGACGATGTTGGCGGCGAAATATTCCTGCACCTCGAAGAACGCGCCATCGTCAACGATAGCGGTGATCACAGTCTTCATGTCATAGGGCTTGTTCGGATTATCGGGGATGATCGTGTCCAGCGCCTCTTCCGCGCGCGTGGGCGAGTCCGTCGGCACGACGCGCGGCGGATCGTCGAGATTGTTCGAGGGAAGATAACTCACCAGCGTGCGGATCATACGGATGCAATCCGGTTCGCTGGGGCAGGAGAAGTGCGCGACGCCGCTCAGGCTGTTGTGAACCATCGAGCCGCCCAGTTCCTCGAACGTCACATCCTCGTGGGTGACGGTTTTCACAACGTCTGGGCCAGTCACGAACATATGGCTGGTTTGTTCCACCATGAAAATAAAATCGGTGATGGCGGGCGAGTAAACGCCGCCGCCCGCGCACGGCCCCATGATGGCCGAAATCTGCGGAACGACGCCGGAGGCCAATGTATTGCGTAAGAAAATATCGGCATAGGCGCCGAGGCTGACGACGCCTTCCTGGATGCGCGCGCCGCCGCCATCGTTGAGGCCGATCACCGGCGCGCCATTCTTCATCGCCAGATCCATGACTTTGCAGATTTTTTCGGCGTGCGCTTCCGAGACGGAGCCGCCGAAGACGGTAAAATCCTGGGAGAAGACGTAGACCAGCCGCCCATCGATCTGTCCATAGCCAGTCACGACGCCATCGCCGGGAATGATCCGCTCCTCCAGGCCAAAATCCGTCGAGCGATGCGTTACGAACATGTCCAGTTCATTGAACGTGCCGGGATCGAGCAGCAGATCAATACGCTCGCGTGCTGTCAATTTGCCTTTCTTATGCTGTGTCTCGATGCGCTTGACGCCGCCGCCGAGCATAGCCTCTTCTTTCAAACGGCGCAGTTCAGCGACTTTATCCTGAGAACTGTGCGGCGCGGCGGATTCCTCTGGTGTGCGTTCGCTAATGGTCATTTCTACAATCTCCATATATGCCAGGCTGCCAAAAGCAGGTTTTCTGATGCTTCTCTATACAAGGGGTACCACTACATGGTATCACGTTGGAGCGTACAAAACGGAGTGATGCCTCTTGCAAGTATCAGGAAGAATAGCAAAGTATGTATCTCACACAAGTTGATCGGGGTCTATGCCCAACTCGCGCAGCTTTTTCGCCATCACTTCAGCTTGAGTAAGCCGCGGGTTGCCGAAGCGGTCCGCGAGGCGAAGTAGCTTGCCGTCCGGCACGAGATAGCTCTCTAAGCGCGGACTCCACAACCGCCCGTTCATTTCAACTGGCATTTCGCGCAGCATCCCGCTCGCGTGATCACGCTGCCAGCCGAAGAGCCGTCGTCCTTTCTTGCGACTGAGCGACAACGGCGGCTGGTTGGGATCATAGGCATAGTACTCCTCAACGCCCATGCGGGCATACGCGCCCGGCTTCTCTTGCAGATCATTCTTCCAGGTTTCCGCCGAAGCAATTTCGAAGACAACCTGCGGCGGCGGCCCATACACACCGACACGATAACTGCGGGCGTCTAACGTCGGAATGCCCTTGATGATAGCGATGTCAGGAACGAGCGGACGCTCATGCTCGTCGGATGTCTGGTAAAAATTGTAATTTTCGTGGATGGCGCAGACCTGTTTCTGAAACAGCCAGGTCAAGACGTCTATTAAGTAGTGAACCAGCCATGAGTGAGGTGGCGTTTCCCCCATCAAGTCCTCCTCGGTGGGGTGAACATCAAAGTAGTAAACCACCTCGTCTCGCATTGGTTGTGCCATGATTGTTCTCGCTCCTTTTCCTCTTGCGTCCCGGTTGCTTACCCCCAGAGCTTCTCTACGCCCCAACCCTGTTTTCGTTGGAGACCATCTTTGCCCATTGCACGAGTATCGTGGAGCAGAGCCATCTCCCGCTTCCATGATACCATAAACCGCTATGCCGCCACAATCCGTAGGGGAAACGTGCCAGGAATGCCGTAGGGGCGTGGGCTTGCCCACCTACTCCAACTAAATCAAGGAAGCGACGGTAGTTTGCGGCGGGCATGTCCGCCAGGATTGTGAGCATAGTGCGGTTTGCGTCGCAGCCGCGAGACAAGAGAAGCGGGAGGCCAAACG
>DATLSW010000185.1:0-2960 GCA_035533955.1 Ktedonobacteraceae bacterium
ACGGTATCGCACAGCGTCACGAAACGCACGCCTTCCTTGATGATGGCGGCGCAGACTTCGAGAATGAAGTCATGCTCGGTGCGCGTGGTATCTTCCAGCGCGAAGTCGATGTTTTCGGTATACGCGCGGCCCTGCGCCACAGCGGCCTTCGCCAGTTCCAGCACCTCCGCGCGCGTCTTGCCCAGCTTGACCTGCCGGTGCAGCGGCGACGTGCTGATAAACGGCTGGATGGCAGGATGAGCCGCGATCTTGACGGCTTCCCACGCCCGTTCGATGTCGGCGGCATTGGCGCGTCCGATGGCGCAGATCTCGGCGTTCTCGACTTTTGAGGCAATGAGGCGCACGGCCTCGAACTCGCCCGGCGAGGAGATGGGGAAGCCGCAATCGAGCGTGTCAAAGCCCATATCCGCCAGCGCCTGGGCGATCTGCAATTTCTCTTCCGGGAAATAATTGACGCCGGGAGTCTGCTCCCCATCACGGAGCGTCGTTTCATAAAACTTGATGATACGGGGTTCTGTCGTCATTGCCAGGTACTCCTTCTTATCTGCCATCTGCAATGCTATTGTCTGGACTTTTCAGCGCGAGCGATCTTCACTGCTATAAAAATTATAGGCAGATTCTCAAAAGAAGCGCAAGGGCGTTTAGCCATAGTATATGCCTACTCAGAGCTTTGCGACCCCTCGTTTCCTCGCGCGAGCGCGGTGAAAATGCCAAGTGCGGCAAAAGCGGCGCAGACCAGCAGGGCCGCGTGGAAGCTGTTCACAAAGGTCTGTTGCAGTCCCGCGTTGCTCGTTGAGGAAATGCCCTGTGCCTGTTGCGCTGCCAGAAGCGACCCTGCCGCCGCGCCTCCTAACGCCGCAAAGACCGTACCGGTGAGAGCCACGCTCAGACTTTGCCCAATGACGCGCCCGGTCGCCAGCAGCCCGGACGCTTCTCCTTGCGCGTGGCGCGGCGCGGCCCCCATCAGGGTACGGGTATTGGGTGACTGGAATATTCCCTGGCCGATGCCGATCACGGCCAGACGCCAGATGATATCCCAGAGAGAACTTTGCGCGTCGATCTGGCTCAGCAGGAATAAGCCGAAACAGGCGATTGCCAGTCCGAGCGGGGACAACCAGCGCGAACCCAGACGATCCGACAGCGCGCCACTCAGGGGAGCCACGACTGCCAGCATCAGCGGCAATGGCGTCATCAGCAAACCAGTCTGGATCGTCGAGAACCCGCGCAATTCCTCAAAGTAGAAGGGCAGCAGAAAACCCGGCGCAAACAACGCCATCATACACAGAATGAAGCTGATATCCGCGAAGGCGAAGACGCGATTCAGAAGCAGCTTGAGATTCACGATGGGGTAGGTGACATGAGATTCGACATACACTGCCCCACTCAGCATTCCTATACCGAACACGAGCGTTCCCAGCGTGGCAGGTGAGAACCAGCCCCATTCCTGACCAAACGAGAGGCCCAGAGTGAGCGCCGCCAGTCCTGCCGCCAGCGCTATCGCCCCCAGCGGATCAAAACGCTCGCGCCGCGCGGTCGATGGGCGCTCTTCTCTATACGTGAAGAGAGTAGCAAGGAGGACAACGATGCTAATGGGAACATTGACATAAAAAATCCAACGCCAGGTCAGATACTGCGTAATGATCCCGCCTATCGTCGGCCCGGTGGCTATGCCCAACGATATCACCACAGCGTTCAAGCCCAACGCTAATCCTCGCTCAGAGCTGGCAAAAGTGCTGGTAATCATCGCTACATTGACCGAGAAGATGAGCGCTCCTCCTATTCCCTGGAACAGGCGCGCCAGAATGAGAAGCAACAACGAGGGGGCAAGGCCCGATAGCGCCGAGCCGAGGATAAACACCACCAATCCTGCCAGGAAAATCGGCTTGCGGCCAATCATATCGGCAAGACGTCCAAAAGAGAGCAGAACAGCAGCAATGACCACCAGATAGCCAATAATGATCCACTCGGTAGACCCGCTGATTCCGACGTGAAACGTGTGCGCAATGCTCGGCAGGCCAATATTGACGATCGAGCTATCCAGCGTGGTCATAAAGCTCGCCGACGCCGACAGCGCAAGTATGACCCACTTATTTACGTGATCCTGGCGCTTGCTCGTTGGTAAAGTGAGTGAATTGACCGCACTGTGAACTTCACCGAGAGGAACCGTTGCTGGGCGCGCCGCGGCCATCGCTCCCGTTGCTTGAATGTTCCCATAACCGATTTTTTTTTGATTTGTTTCCATGATAGTCACTTTGTGGCGTCCCCACCGGTCCGCCAATCTTGATTTGAACGATGAGTGTTTATCTGAAAAAATCAAGATTGGCGGACATTACGGACATGTTCAGGATTGCGGAGGAACTTCCAGACCCGCGTCTTCCAGCACGTCGAGCGCAAGCGCCGACCAATCCATATCGCCGCGTCCTTTCGCAAGGCCGGAAAGCATACGGTCGTGTAGCAGGCTGGCTAAGGGCATCGGCATTTGCGCCGACTCAGCCGTCTCTCTGACAAGATTGACATCCTTCAAGCCCAACGTCTGCCGTAATCCGGCGGGAGTGTGATGCTTTTCGGCGATCGTCTTGCCGTAGCGCTGGTAGTTGGGAGACGTGAATATCGTGTGCGTCAGCATGTCGATGACGGCTGAGCGATCAAGGCCGCTCTTCTCCGCCAGCGTCAGCGCCTCAGCTATCGCCTCCATCGCCGCGAGGGACATAAAATTGCCGCAGAGCTTGACAATGTTGGCCGCGCCTGGCTCCTCGCCGAAATCGTAGACGCCCTGTCCCATAGCCTTGAGGATTGGCTGCACGCGCTCTTTGGCGCTGTGCGGCCCCGCGAGACAGATCCACAGTTCCTGGGAAGCAGCCGCTGCTGGCCCTCCAAAGACAGGGGCGGCGAGATACACGCTGCCATGCTGCGCGTGGAGTTCCGCCAGCTTGCGCGACGTCACGGGCGACACGGTACTC
>DATLSW010000186.1:0-6388 GCA_035533955.1 Ktedonobacteraceae bacterium
CAGGGAACGGGTCAGATACCGATCAATGTGAACGCAATGGATATCGATTTCCTGGTGACAGGGACGCTCAAGTGGTTGATGGGCGGTCCCGGCCTCGCGTTCGTTTATATTCGCGAGGGGCTGATTCCGCAATTGCAGCCGACCATTAGCGGCTGGTTTGCGCACAAGGATCAATTTCAGTTCAAGACCACGGAATTCGAGTTCCGGCCTGATGCCGCCAGGGTTGAACTGGGTACGCCGTCGGTGCCAACTATCTATGCTGCTAATGGCGGCATGGAAATCGTACTGGAGATCAGCGTCGAGCGCATCTGCGAGCGTACACGCTACCTGACGAACGATCTGGTGGCGCAGGCGCACGAGCGTGGCTGGAAGGTGCGCGCGCCGCGGGAACCAGAGCGCCGCAGCTCGATTGTCATGATCGAGGTTGAGCATCCCGACAAGATAGTGGAGGCGTTGATCGCGCGCGACATCATCACCGACTATCGCCCCGGTTTGTTGCGGGTCTCTCCGTATTTCTATAATACTATCGAGGAGAATTCGCTGGTTATCGAAGCGATAGCTGACGCGCTCAAAAAAACGTAGCGGTGCAATTCATTGCGCCTGTCAAGGTGTCCGCCTGCATGACCAGACCAACGTATAGCGTGATATCGGGGAGGATTCAATGCTGTGTCCTTATTGCTATGAGGAAAATTTAGAAGAAGCTATTTCTTGTCGTCATTGCGGCAAGTCTCTTGAAAAACTTTCGATGAGCCTGGTGCCGGTGCAAGGGCGCCTCCCGGCGGCGCTGCATCATCCCCAACTGCCGCGTCTCGCGGCCGGTATAGGCGCAGTGGCAGTGGGAGTCGGCCTGGAGTTATTGCGCCGTAGTTTGCTGACGCGCGCCACGCGCGCGCCGCGCACAACGGTTGATATGTTGCCCTCAATCGGCAAAATGCGCGACGCGCTCATGCCATCGAGCGAGAAAACGTTCAAGGTGCCAAAAAACTATGAAATTGAGGAGACCATGGTCTATATGCGGCGGGTTGTGCGCCGCAAGAGTTAGGAGCGCTGTGAGAGCAGAGACATGGCTTTAGTATTACGCGAGCAAGATGTCCGGCAACTTTTAACCATGCCTGATACCATTACGGTTCTGGAGCAGGCATTTCACGCGCTGGCGGAACAGGCGGTCGCCAATCTTCCGCGCAGCCGTATTGTCATGGAGAATGGCGTCTTGAACATCCTGGCGGCGGCGGCTCCCTCGTTGGGGGTGCTGGGCTATAAAGCCTATACCGCTTTTCGCGAAGGCTTGCGCTTTGTCGTCATGCTCTATAGCGCTCAGGATGGGCAATTGCTGGCGATTATCGAGTCAGACTGGCTGGGCAGAATGCGCGCCGGCGGCACAAGCGCGCTGGCAACCCGCTATCTCGCGCGCTCAGACGCGGCCATTGTTGGGATGATCGGTTCCGGAAACCAGGCGGAGACGCAGTTGATGGGCATGTGCGCGGTGCGCAAGGTTTCCACGGTGTATGTGTATAGTCGCACGGCGCAGAGCTGTCATGCGTTTTGTGAGAGCATGTCGCGCGTTCTTGAGATCGAGGTGCGGCCCGTTGCCAGCGCCAGAGAGGCAGTTGAGACTGCCGATATCCTGATCACAGCCACCACGGCGACAGACCCGGTGCTATCTGGCGAGTGGCTACGGCCCGGCTGTCATATTAACGCCATTGGCTCGAACTGGTCAACCAAGCGCGAAATCGATCTTGCAACTTTGCAACGCAGCTATCTCATCGTCACCGACTCACTTGAGCAGGCGCGGGCGGAGGCGGGCGATTTCATCATTCCTGCCAGTGAAGGTCTCTTCGATTGGGCGCGTGTCTACGAATTATGCGACGTGATTGCCGGGCAAGGGCCGCGCCGTGACGCGCCATCCGACATCACGCTGTACAAAGGTCTGGGCATCGCTCTCGAAGATATCGCAACGGCGGCTTATGTGTATAACCTTGCGCGCGATAATCATATCGGGCAGCAATTGACGCTGCTCGACTGAATGGTGGAGCATTTTATGCGAGGCGTGATCACAAATATGTCCAGGTTTCCAGCGCTGTTGCTGCTGTTGTTGTTGCTGCTGCTGACGCTGGCGTCCTGCGCTCCCAATAGCGGCATTCTGGCAGGTGGCAACTGGCAAAAGAGTGGCCTTTCCAACCAGCACATTCAGACGCTGGCCGTCGATATCAATAACACGCAGAATATCTACGCGGGCGGCTCCGGCGGCGAGGTTTTTGTCAGTACAGACGGTGGGCAGCATTGGGCTGAACATGATAGCGGCCTGCCATTCCCTGATTCCATCAACCAGCTTGCCTTCGATGCCAGTGGGAAAAAACTCTATGCCGCCACAGCGAAAGGTCTGCTCCTCAGCACAGATGGCGCGCAGCATTGGGGGCCTGTCCCTGACGCGGCTGAACCCTTAGCTTTGCGTAATCAGAGCCTTGTTGCCCTGGCTTTCGATCTCAATCACCCGCATACGATCTATGTTGCGACAGCGAATGCCGTCTTTGTCAGCGCGGACGATGGCACAAATTGGAAGCCGGTAGCGGATGCTCCAGGAGCAGGAGCGACCATCAACGGTCTGACGTATGACTCTAATGACCACCAGTTGTGGGCGGCCACGGCATCAGGCGCCTATCGCTACGATGGCTCTGGCGCGGCGTGGCAGCAACTCAACAATGGCTTGCCTGCCGGTATTCAAGTGTACGCGGTGCAGCCTGCCGATACCAGCGGCGGCGACCCGAATCTGATTTTCGCCGGCACAAGCCAGGGCTTTTTCCGCTCGCAAGACGATGGAGCGCACTGGGCGCAGAGCCAGCAATCGTTGCAGCGCACCCAGGTGCATTCGATATTCGTCGATTTCCAGCAGCCTACCACCGTCTATGCTGGAACAACAGCCGCTGGCGTTTTGCAAAGCAACGATAGCGGCCAGACCTGGAACGGTCTGGGACCGGATTATCCCTACGGCCAGCCCGTCTACGCCCTCCAGTTAGGCGGCGAAGGCTACGCGCAACTGTTTGCTGCTAGCAATGCCATCTATTTCTTCCCCGGCAACAGCGGTGGGCTCAGCCCTTCTCATCTCTTGCCCCTGCTCATCGTGATCGTTCTTTTCATCTTGCTCTATGTCTTCATGCGCAACCGCCAGCGTCGCCGCGTGATAGCGGCGAATCAGCCGCGGATGTCTCAGTATGACGTGCCTGTTGAGCCAGCAGCCGGCGCGCGGCCTGTCCCAACACAGAAAAAGGATACCGACGTTTAATGACCCGCTTGCTGGCGCAAAGCCTGCAAAATGGTTGTATCTGTGGGAAAGGCCAGCGTCGGTATCCTGTCCAGAGCGAAAAAAGCCAGTTCGCTCACCTCGTCTGGCTGCGCGACAATTTCATTCGTATTGTTATTGGTGATGCTGGCCGCGAACGCGATCACGATATGGGGATTGTCGCGCTCGCTGTAGATGCCGATTAACCGCTCCAGTCGCACATCCAGGTTGGTTTCTTCTTTGACCTCGCGTATGGCAGCCTCTTCGAGCTTTTCCCCGCGCTCGACATAGCCGCTGACAAAGCTCCAGCGGCCCATACCAGGGTCGATGTTGCGTTTTCCCAATAAAATCTTATCTTCGTCTTCAATGACAATGACTGCCACAACTTTTGGTTCGAGAAAGTTGATGAAGCCGCAGTCCGGGCAGGTAAGGCGCAGACCGTGGTAGATGTCCTGCTCGACGAGCGGAGTTGCGCACATCGGACAATACTTGAAGCGCGGCATGATCGAATCCATACGTTTCCTCTTGCCTTATTGCATCGACCACGCGAGGATGGCGCGTGCATTTTCCTCGTGCGCCCAGCTATAAAATGCGCGATCAACTGGCTCGGTCGATCCGGCGATCACTTCGTCGAAAGGATAGCCGATCAGGTCTGCCGCGTGTTCCAATTCTTCGCTATTGGGATGGCGTGATTGCAGGAATGCTTGACAGCGTCGCTCGATCTCGCGCAAATAGTTCAGATTTTGCTGGATCAAGCCTGGATCGGTGACGTTGCCGTGCGAGCAGAGAACGCGCTCTGGTTGCAGGGAGAGAAAGTGATCGAGCGTGGCGAACATGGCGGGAACCGACGCGGCATTTTCCATAATAGGAAATGGCTTCTCAATGGCATCGAAGGCCAGCAGCAGGCGCAATTCGGGAATCCAGGCGGCGCAGTGATCGGGGTGATGGCCGGGGGC
Source organism: Ktedonobacteraceae bacterium (assembly GCA_035533955.1). Taxonomy (GTDB): domain Bacteria; phylum Chloroflexota; class Ktedonobacteria; order Ktedonobacterales; family Ktedonobacteraceae; genus CADDZH01. The sequence goes on from DATLSW010000186.1 coordinate 4,234, forward strand.
CGCGAACAAGCGGATGCTCAGATCGCCGCCGTTGATCGTCAGGTGATCGTTAAACGTCACCGTGGGTGAAACGAGCGCAACATTGCGGAACAACGGATACTTTTGCTGATACTCGTCGAGATCTGCCCGCGCCTCAGCGGATTCCATACGTACCACTTCGTAATCATGCCCGATGATGGGTACGGCGGACTTCCCGGTGAAACAGGCATTGCCCCAGCAGTGATCCCAATCGGCGTGGCTATTGACCACCAGCAGAGCGCGACCAGGCAACGGGTTTCCTACCAGATCCATCATGGCCTGGGCATCTTCCGGGCATAAGAGCGTGTCGAGTACGACAGTGTAGCGCGAGGTGAGAATCACATAAGCATCGACTTCCATGCTCTCGTATTCATCCAAGTCCGTGAGTTTGCGCCGGAAGACTTTGACGCGCGGGTCTGGATGCATGTCTGGAACAAGTGTAACGTCTTCGGAGGTGGGCATACATGGCCTTTCTTTCGATGATGAATCCTAATGGTGTGAGCCGATGAACGTCACCACCAGGTAAAGAATGTAAAGGGATGCCAGGAGCAGGATGATCGCTCCGTAGCAGGTGATGTTCCAGGCGCGTCGGTTGTTGAGCGCCTGCCACAACTGATCGCTCATGTCGGGCGGATCGAGTTGCAAATCGGGGCAGAGTTGCATCAGATGCGGCAGCATGGCGCGGAAGTCGCGCGCATTGGACATACCTTCCGCGAGAATAACGTTGGAATCATCGTCCAGGTCTGCCATCAAGATCAGCTTCGAGGGCGTGGGATCGCCCGGCATCAACGTGAGTCGTCTGATGGCGGTGAGCGGCAGGCGGCTCTCCTTGCCGTCCGCGGTAATTGTCAATTCATCAAGATACAGGCGTATTTCTTTGCCGAGGCCGAAGCGCACGGTACTGATCGGCTTCATGAGTTCGCGAGAATCTTCCATATCCAGGCTCATACTTCTAGCTCCGTTTGCGCGTGGGACAGACCTCCGCCCCTACGGGCCACGGTTTCTCTTTGATTATGCCATCGCAGATTAGATTGTACAGCATGTGACAAGAAGCGTCGAGAGCCACTTGAGCCTACCCAGGGGATATGGTATGACGACATCGGCTATACTATCGCCGCGGAAACGTGTAATTTTTCGTTATGGCTCATTGATGCCCATTTTCCCCAACGCGCGTTTCATATGTTGCAGGCCGAGACGCATCCGCGCTTTTACCGTGCCGAGGGGAATCTGACATCCCTCGGCTATTTCTGAATGTGTCCATCCTTGAAAATAAGCCAGTTCAATCACCATGCGTTGTTCCGTGGGTATTTGCATCAAAGCTGCTCGCACCTGCGCGCTCTGCACGGATCGCCATGCCTCGTCCCACACGTCAGGAAACGAGGTTTGCTCGTCAACTTCTGTGTTGTCCATTGGCACTTCTTTCATTACTGAGCGGCGGCGCACCGCGCGCAAATAGTCAATTGTGCGGTAGACTCCATCGCCCACACAGCTCCCCCGGCGATAGCGTCGAGCAGCATCTCGTCGCTGGGGGTGTTGCCGGAAGAGGAAGTAAATTGCCTCTGATCATTGCTATTGTTGAATGCGCTCATCCATAACAAACCTTTTGTGTCTTTTCTTTACAGAATACGCCAACGACAGGCAGTTGGATCAGTGTGCATTAGTTTTTTGCTGGCATAAGTACTATCTCTGCCACAATCCGCGTTGATAGCAGTTTATTAGAATAGATGGGCTGTCGCGGCAGCACAGACGCTGGAACCGGTTAAGAACATGGGCGCATCTGTAGCCCTATTGGGCCATTTCTGGCTGTATCATATGGGAATCCTGCTAAGTTGAGCTATACTTAGGCCGTAGGAACGTATAATCAAAGCTGTTGTAACGAGGTTCATGTATGTCGTCCACGATAGTTACTGCTGCGCTGGCTGGGATTATGCTCTTAATCATTACCAGCCTGGTCATCGGCGCCTTGCGCGAGCGCAGGAGTCACCGACGAACGCTAAAGAAGCGATCGAAACAAACGACCGCGCCCATGTTGCCATTAGATGAGCATGTTACCATGATCCTGCATATGCAAGATGGAGTGGTTGTTGGAGCTGAGAAACCGAGTCACCCGGCAGCGCCTGCCTTATCCCCTTCCTGG
>DATLSW010000187.1:0-12339 GCA_035533955.1 Ktedonobacteraceae bacterium
ATCCGATTGAGGATGGTCGTCAGATAGCGGCTGGTGGGTTCACCGGGCCGATATCCTGGAATAAATGCGCCCTGTTTCTGCAACGAGTCTGGAATGTTTTGTTGCTGCCAGACGACATAGGCGTAGAAGTAAGTGAACAGAAAACACAGTAAGCCGAAAATGACCCAGTAATACCACAACGATGGGTTCGCCAGGTAGGTCCCGACCCACTGCGACACGTTTGCCAGCCACTTCACGGGCGTGGATTGCAAGTACTGCGCCAGCACGGCCGGGAAGATCAGCATCGACTGCGCGAAGATGAGCGGGATCATGCCGGCATTGTTGACCATCATCGGAATGTAGGTCGTCTGCGCCGAACCCACCAGCATCCCACGCCCAACCATGCGTTTGGTCGGATATTGCACGGGAACGCGGCGCTGGCCCTGGTAGATGTAGACCGTGCCGATGGTGATGATGAGGCCGATGATCACAATCGTAGCAATGCTGATTACGCCGCCGCCAGTACCAGTCGTAGAGGTCGCGGACAAGTATGCCGATTGCACCGTGCCAGCCAGCCCGGCCACGATCCCAGCGAAGATAATCAGCGAAATGCCGTTGCCAATACCTTTTTCCGTGATCAACTCACCAAGCCAGACCAGGATCATCGTGCCAGCCGTCAACGCCATCAGGATCGAAAGCGTCTCCAGCCAATTCGGCCCGAACAAATTGAAGGTCGTGGAGTCGAGAACACCGACACGCACATAAATGGCGCATTGCCCAAGCGCCTGCAAGAACGCCAGTGGCACGGAGATCAAGCGCGTGATCTGGCTAAAGCGCAGTTGCCCCGCTTCGCCTTCCATCGACAGATTCTGCAACGCGGGAATGATCGGTTGCAGCAATTGCATCACGATGGTTGCCGTGATATAGGGATAGACGCCCAGGGCAACGATAGAGAAGGTCTTGAGCGAACCGCCGGAGAAGACATCCAGCAACCCCAGCAGCTGGCCCAGGCCCTGGTTGCTGCTGCTGCCACTGCCAAACAGCTTGATCAGGTTTTGCTGCTCTGTATACGTCAAAGGAACGGTGATATGAGCGAGGACGCGATAAATCAATAAGATTCCCAACGTAAAGAGGATCTTATTGCGTATATCGGGCGCTGCCCAGATGCTTCGCAGTCGTTCCCACATGGATACTTTCCTTTCGCGGGATCAGTGTAGGGGCGCAATTCATTGCACCCACCAACGATCAGTCTTGCTATGCAGGCGCACAGCCTCTCCGGAGGAGAGGTAATCATTGCGCCCCTACACGGTCCTACCCCCCGGTGGGAGGCGGAACCCACTTGCCGTTCTCATCCTTGCGCCGTTTCGTCTTTTCAGTAACTTTCATCGGGATGAGTTCAATAGTCCCACCGGCATCCTCGATCTTCTTGCGCGCGCTGGCCGAGAATTTATGAGCGCGCACCGTTAAGGCGCGGTCAATGTCTCCATCGCCTAAAACCTTGACCAGCCCTTTGCTCTCCGTATTCGAGAGCAGATCTTGCTGGGCCAGAACTTCGGGCGTTACCGAGCTGTCGGCCTCAAATACCGCCAGATCGGATACGTTCACGGTCGCAAAGTCTTTACGGAACGGGATATTGCTATTGCCAATTCCGCGCAGGAACGCCTGGCGCCGTGACAGGCGCAATTGCCCTCCGATAAAGGCCCGGTGGATGCTGCTGCCGGTGCGCGCCTTCTGCCCCTTTGTGCCGCGACCAGAAGTTTTGCCGCGACCGGAGCCAGGCCCGCGGCCCAGACGTCGTTCTGTATGGTGCGAACCAGGAGCGGGTCGCAAATCAGAGAGTTTCACTGCTCAATCTCCTCTACCTGCACCAGGTGAATCACCGTATGGATCATGCCACGAATCGCAGGATTATCGTCATGCTCAACCGTTTGCTGGAGCTTGCGGAACCCAAGCGAACGGATCGTATCCTTCTGATTCCTCGCATAACCAATCGCACTCTTTACATATTTAATACGCAGTTTCGCCATGTTTTACTCCTATCGACGGCCTTCGCCGCCGCGGCGATCACGCCGCTCGCCGCCGCCGCCGCCGCGGCGATCACGATCTCCGGAACCCCGACGGTTCGCCGGCGCTCTATCGCGTGATTCCTCTTGAGCAGTCTGCGCCGCGAGCTGCTGCTCAGCGGCAGTGGCGCGAGCTTCGACCAGTTTGGCCGCGCGCCTCTTCCCGATCATATCGGAAATCGATTTGCCGCGCAAGGCCGCCTCGGTTTCCGGGGCGCGCAACTCCTGCAACGCCTTCATACATGCCTGCACAGTATTGGCTTTATTAGTACTGCCCAGCGTCTTCGTCAGGATATCACGAATGCCCACAGACTCTACAACAGCACGCACCGCGCCGCCAGCGATCACGCCGGTGCCGGGAGCGGCAGGTTTGAGCATTACTTCTGAAGCCCCGAAGCGCGTGTTGACCTTGAAAGGAACGGTCGTGCCGTCCAGAGAAACCTCGATCAGTCGCTTCTTTGCCTCTTCGCCGCCCTTGCGGATCGCTTCGCTGTATTCGCTGGCTTTGCCAAAACCGAAGCCGACATGACCATTGTGGTCGCCGACCACGACGAGCGCCCGGATGCTAAAGCGACGGCCACCTTTGACTACTTTGGAAACACGAGTTACCTGAACTACCGTCTCTTCCAGGTTGAGTTTTGAAGCATCTATTCTTGCCATGTTTTTCCTTCCGGGCGCGATAAATCGGCCCAATGGGCGCAATGAATTGCGCCCCCACGCCTAGAAATCCAGGCCGGCTTCACGAGCGCCCTGAGCAAGCGCCGCCACTCGACCATGGTAGGCATAGCCTCCACGATCAAACACCACGCGGGTCACGCCCTTCTCTTGCGCGCGCCGGGCCACCAATTTGCCCACTTCGCGCGCCAGCGCCACTTTATGGTTGTTGGCAATGGGAGCCAGCGCCTCTAGCTGCGTCTTCCGCTCGCCTCTCTGCGCCTGCGGCAGCACGGTCTTCACCTGCTGGCCCGGCTTGCCAGTGTTTTTGGCGGCAGGGCCGCCTTTACCGGGAGCTTTCGCCGCCGGCTTCTCCGCCTTCGCGCCCTTGCCCTTGACCGGAGCCGCCTCCGTCGCGACCTCCGCGCTCTCCTTCTTTTCCGCCAGCGCGTAAACCACCGGCTCTGGCTTCAGCGAGCGCAACTCCGTTTCGAGCGTCGAAGCCGCTACCAACGTTTGCCCTGTCGTATCATCAATGACCTGGGCATAGATATGCTGGCCGCTGCGGAATACGTTCAAGCGGGGGCGCAGCGGCGTACCCGACAGGTGATTGCGCATACGCTGGTGTCGCCGCAGCCGGGCCTGATTTGCATGAAACTTACTTGCCATAATATCCTATCCCTTATTTCTTCTTGCCGCCAACTTTGCCCGCTTTACCAGCTTTGCGGCGAACGGCCTCGCCCGCGTAACGAATGCCCTTGCCTTTATACGGCTCTGGCTTGCGAATGCTGCGAATCGAGGCGGCAACCTGGCCGACAGCCTGCTTATCAATACCGGTGACGCTAAGTTTCGTAGCTTTCGTCGCCGGATCAACGCCATCAACGCTCAAGCTTATGCCCGTCGGTGGCTGCACCTCAACCGGGTGCGAATACCCAACCTGGATCACCAGGCTCTCGCCAACTTTCGCCGCTCGATAGCCGACGCCGTGAATCTCCAGACGCTTGGTATAGCCCTGGGTCACACCGACAACCATATTATTGACCAGCGTGCGATACAAACCGTGCTGCGCTTTGTGTTGTTTGCTATCCGAAGGCCGCGAAATCACCAGCGAGCCGTTCTCAAGCTGCAACGAGAGTTCAGCAGAAACTTGATACGAAAGCTCGCCCTTCGGCCCCTTGACCGTGACAAAATTGCCCTCGGTCCAGCTCAACTGCACTTTCGGCGGCACCACAATCGGAGCGCGTCCAATACGAGACATGCTAAAACCCGCCTTTCTTTGCTACCAGACGTAGCAGATGACTTCGCCGCCCAGCCCCTCTTTATAGGCGCGATGGCCCGTCATCAGCCCTTGTGGCGTCGAAAGAATTGCTGTACCCAGCCCACCCCGGACAAGGGGAATATCGGCCTTCCTGGTATAGACCCGCAGCCCCGGCTTACTCACCCGCTTCAACTGCGTTACCACCGGCTTTTTATCAACATAACGCAAGGTGAGACGAATCGTCCCCTGCGGCGTGTCCTTCAGGACCTCAATATCTTTCACGTAACCTTCTTCTTTGAGCACACGCGCGATCGCCAGCTTCATTTTCGAGGCCGGAATGAGTACGCGAGTATGCTTTGCAGTCGCCGCATTACGGATGCGTGTGAGCATATCCGCAATGGGATCTGTCATATTCATGGAAAACCTCCATCATCACGAAACGAAGGAGCGCATTGGCTCGCTCGCCCCGGTACATCTTCGCTCCTACCAGCTCGACTTAGTCACGCCTGGCAACTCGCCGCGTAATGCCCGCTCGCGGAAACAAATGCGGCACAGACCAAACTTACGCATATAGGCGCGCGGTCGCCCACAAACCATGCAGCGACTATGCTGGCGAACTTTGAAACGGGGCTTGCGCTGCGATTTCACAATCATTGAGACTTTTGCCATCTCGTCCTCCTGGGTTATTTCTTAAAGGGCATACCCATCAATTTGAGCAACTGTCGCCCCTCTTCGTCCGTGTGAGCCGTTGTGACGATGCTCACTTCCATTCCCCGCACCTTATCGACCTTGTCATAGTCGATTTCGGGGAAGACCAATTGCTCGCGCAGCCCCAACGTATAGTTGCCATGCCCGTCGAATGCTTCAGGAGATACTCCCTGGAAGTCGCGCAGGCGGGGCAATGCCACGTTCATCAGCTTATCAAGAAACTGGAACATGCGCTCGCCGCGCAGCGTGACCATGCAGCCAACTTGCATCCCTTCGCGCAACTTGAAGGTGGCGACGGAGCGTTTGGCGCGTGTGATGACGGGCCGCTGGCCGGTGATGGCGGCAAGGTCGCCCACTGCCGCGTCCATCGCTTTCGCGTTCTGGATGGCTTCGCCCATACCGATGTTCACAACTACTTTCTTGACTGTCGGAACCTGCATCGGATTCTTGTAGCTAAACTCCTTTTGCAGGGCTGGCACGATGTCTTGTTGATACTTTGCTTTCAACCTGGATGCCATAGCGTTTAACCACTCCTCGCCCGATCTTCAATAATCTTGCCGCACTTCTTGCACACGCGCACCTTGCGCATCTTCTGGTCCAGACCAAGCGGACGGTGATCATGACCGACGCGGGTAGGCTGATTGCACTCGGTGCATTTGAGCATCACATTGGACACATGAATCGGCATGGCCTTGTCGATGATGCCCCCCTGACGATTCTGGCCCTGCGGACGAACATGCTTCTTCACGAGATTGAGACCCTCAACGATCACTTTGCTATCTTGAGGCATCGCCCGCGAGACTGTTCCCTCTTTGCCCCGATCTTTGCCAGTGATGATCAAGACGGTGTCACCCTTCTTAATATCCATCTTCGCAAGGTGGAGCGGCTTTTTTTCTTTCTGTTTCGTTGCCATCTTTATCCTCGTTAGAGTACTTCAGGCGCGAGCGAAATGATCTTCATGAAGTTCTTTTCGCGCAACTCGCGGGCCACAGGCCCAAAGATACGTGTACCGCGTGGGTTATTGCCAGCGGTAATAATCACCGCGGCGTTCTCATCGAAGCGGATATGCGAGCCATCGGCGCGCGCATATTCCTTCGACACACGCACGACGACCGCGTCTACCACGTCGCCCTTCTTCACCTGGCTATTGGGGGCAGCCTGCTTGACGGAGGCTTTGATGATGTCCCCAACTCTGGCGTAGTGCTTCGCCGAACCACTGATGATGCGAATGCACATGATTTCTTTTGCGCCGGTATTATCAGCTACTTTTAAGCGTGTTTGTGGCTGAATCATCTCTTTCCCTCGTTATTCCTCTGCCTGTTCTTCCTCAGATTCAGCAGACTCAGACCCGGCAGATGAGGTATCCGGATCGGCCTCAGCCAACACCTCTTCCACGGGAACAATGCCACTGCCTTTTCTCATGATCTCGATGAGACGCCAGCGTTTCAGCTTGCTAAGCGGCCGTGTCTCCTCGATGCGGACAACATCGCCCATCTGGCAGGCATTGTCTTCGTCGTGAGCATAGAAGTGCTTCGTTTGTTTATAAGTACGTTTGTACAGACGATGCTTTTTCATCGTTTCCACCGCGACAACGATGGTTTTATCCATTTTATTGCTGATCACCAGGCCAGTCTTTTGCTGGTGGCGCGCGGCGCGCGGCGCATCCTGCGTGACTGCTGCACTCTGCTTGGTCATTCTTCATTCTCCAACTGCGTCAGGCGGTGCTGCAAGCGAGCAACATCTTTGCGCGTTTGCGCAAAGACACGGGCGTTTTTGACTTCGCCGCGTTGCTGCTGTAAGCGCAAATTGAAGAGCTTCAAGCGCAGTTCCTTCAACTCTTTCGCTGCTTCAACCGCAGAATAATTGAAAATCTGTTTGCGACGCTCATTAAGCTTCGACACTCTCGGTCTCCTCTCGTTTCACAAAGCGGCAGGCGATCGGGAGCTTATGACCCGCCAGTCGAATGGCTTCTTTCGCCACCTCTTCGCTGACGCCGCTGATCTCGAAGATGATCCGACCAGGCTTAACCACAGCAACCCAATGATCGAGCGCGCCTTTGCCGCTACCCATACGGGTTTCGGCGGGCTTGCCGGAAATCGGCTTGTCCGGGAAAACGCGGATCCAGACCTTACCGCCGCGCTTCATAAAGCGGGTCAGCGCGATACGAGCGGCTTCGATCTGGCGAGCTTCCATCCAGCACGGCTCAAGCGCCTGCAAGCCATATTCGCCGAAGGCAATCGTGGCTCCGCGATGGGCCTTGCCTCTCATGCGCCCGCGATGTTGTTTACGAAACTTTGAACGTGATGGTGCCAGTAACATGGCTCTCTCCTCTATTCGCTCTGAGTTGCCCCGCTATCCGTCTCCGGCTGCGTGGCAGGCTGGACCACTGGCTCAGACGGCATCGTCTGATCAGTTGGCGCTTGCTCGGCCGCTGGAGCCGCGGGCTGCTGTCGGGGAGGACGTGGCGCTCGTGGACGATCACCCTGCGGGCGGTCTCCTTGCGGGCGCGGGGCGCGTTCGCCCTGCGGACGCGCCGGACGATCCGCGCGCGGCTGGCCTTGCTGCTCACCCTGTGGGCGAGGTTGGCGCGGCCCTCGTGGTCGGTCTCCTTGCGGACGCTGACCACGTTCGCCCTGCGGGCGCGGAGCCCGGTCGCCGCCCGGTCGCGTACCACCCTCTCCACCGTGTGGTTGGTCTCCTTGCGGACGCGAACCACGCTCACCCGAACGCCTGCGGTCGCCGCCGCGCCGGTCGCGCGCATCATGCTCGCGCGGGGAAAAATTCGCTGCCGCCGCGGCTTCCGCCTGAGCTTCGCCGGGTTCCAGCCGCTTGCGCGGCAGGATGTCGCCCTTGTAAATCCACACTTTGACGCCAATGACGCCGAAAGTCGTATGGGCTTCAGCGAAACCATAGTCGATGTCGGCCCGCAGTGTGTGCAGGGGAACTTTGCCCTCTACTTCCTTCTCCGAGCGCGCGATTTCCGCGCCCCCCAGGCGTCCGCCGCAGATAATTTTAATACCCTTCGCGTTGACGCGCATCGTTTTTTGCGCGGCCTGCTTCATGGCGCGACGAAACGAAATGCGCTTCTCCAGTTGCTCAGCGACGCTGCGCGCGACCAGATAGGCGTCTAACTCCGGCTGGCGAATCTCCATGATATTGAGGCGCACGCGCTTCTTGGTTTTGGCCTCGAGCGTCGCACGCAACTTATCGACCTTCTCACCGCTCTTGCCGATCACAATGCCCGGCCGCGCGGTAAAAATGATCACGGTCAGTTGGCTCGCGGCGGCGCGCTCGATCTCGATACGCGAAACCGAGGCGTTCGCCAATTCCTTGCTGATGAGTTGCCGAATCAAGAAATCTTCGGCAAGGATACTTTTATAATCTCGCTCAGCAAACCAGCGGGACTGCCAGCCCTTAATGACGCCAATCCTGAACCCTGTGGGATGCACTTTCTGTCCCAAAAGTGGCCTCCTTCTTTGCTATCGGGCGTCTGCCGGATCGTCCGAAACGATGACCGTCACATGACAATACCGCCGGATAATGCGAGCCGCCTGCCCACGCGACCTTGCCCGGATACGCTTGAGGCGGAATCCATCATCCGCCACAATGTTTAAGATGTACAAATCGTCTGGATCGAGGTTATAGTTATTCTCCGCGTTGGCTGCCGCCGACGCTATAACCTTACTCGCCGGCTTCGCGGCGGCGTTCGGCACAAACTGGAGAATCGCCAGCGCATCCGTGACGGATTTGCCCTTCACCGCGTTGGTAACGAGACGCATCTTACGCGGAGATATGCCCACATTTTTTGCAATAGCCCTGACTTGCATCTTGTTTACCTCTAGCGGACCGAAGTGGTCCTTTCACTCTTACCCCCGGCATGACCACGGTAGTGACGTGTAGGGGCGAACTCTCCTAGCTTATGGCCGACCATATTCTCCGTGATGTAGATCGGCACATGGGTCTTTCCATTGTGGACGCCGATAGTCATCGACACCATTTCTGGGAAGATTGTCGAGGCGCGCGACCAGGTCTTGATCACGCGGCGGTCGCCGCTGCGCCTCATGCCCAGCACCTTCTTCCTGAGCGACTCGTGAATATATGGTCCTTTTTTCCTTGAGCGCGACATAGTGGCTATGACCTCTTTCTACCAACGTTGCGACGCCGCACAATGAAACGGTCGCTGCGCTTGTTCCTGCGCGTCCTGTAGCCCAGGGCGGGTTTGCCCCACGGCGTCTGCGGCTGCCCACCAATGGGCGAGCGGCCTTCACCACCGCCATGTGGGTGATCGACCGGGTTCATGGCGGAGCCGCGCACCGTAGGACGCCGACCAAGGTGGCGAGAACGCCCGGCTTTACCGAGGCTGATATTCTCGTGGTCGGTATTGCCCACCTGCCCAACCGTCGCCATGCACAGAATATGCACCTGGCGCTGCTCGCCCGACGGCAAGCGGAGCAGAGCATACTTGCCCTCTTTCGCCATCAACTGCGCGCCTGTTCCCGCGCCACGCGCTAATTGCGCGCCCCGGCCCGGCTCCATTTCGATGCAGTGGACGGTCGTGCCGACAGGGATATTCTTCAACGGTAAGGCATTCCCCGGCTTGATGTCGGCCTCCGGCCCCGCCGAAATCATATCGCCGACGTTTAATCCCACCGGCGCGATGATATAACGCTTCTCCCCATCAACGTAGTGCAGCAGAGCAATACGCGCCGAGCGATTCGGATCGTATTCGATAGCAGCCACTTTCGCCGGAACGCCGACCTTTTTGCGCTTAAAGTCAATTGCGCGATAAGCCCGCTTCTCGCCGCCGCCGCGATGGCGCACAGTGATTTTACCCTGGTTATTGCGGCCAGCGTGCTTCTGCAACCTGGTCGTCAGCGATTTCTCCGGCTTTGTCTTCGTAATCTCCTCGAACGACGAAACGGACATGCCGCGACGCCCTGGAGATGTTGGTCGATACTGTCTAATTGGCATCGTTTACCCCTTACGCCTTCAATACGTCAATGGTGTACCCTTCTCTCAGGGTCACTATCGCCTTTTTCCACTCGCGCGGCTCCTGGCGTTGCGGAGCAGAGCCACGGCGTCGGAACATTTTCACCTTACCGGGCATTCGCATCGTATTGACCTCGGCCACTTTGACGTTAAACAACGTCTCAACGGCTTGACGGATTTCGATCTTATTCGCCACTAAGGCCACCTCAAAGGTATATTTGTTTCGCTTTTGCTGCTTCACCGACTCTTCAGTGAGGATGCCTCGGCGCAACACTTCTGTGATTTCCACAGCTTTTTCCTCCTCGCCTGGATTTATTCACTGTCCGCCGAGGCTGAGTCTTCCTCGTCGCTCTCAACTTCTTCATCGTCTGTCGAGGCTGAGTCTTCCTCGTCGCTCTCAACTTCTTCATCGTCTGTCGAGGCTGAGTCTTCCTCGTCATTCTCAATTTCTTCATCGTCTGTCGAGGCTGAGTCTTCCTCGTCGCTCTCACCAGACGATTCGACCTCGGCCTGCTCAAGTGCCTCGGCGAGCGTATCAGCAATCTGCGCGCTGGCATCTTCGGCGCTCAGCCCTTCGCCGAACACCAACTCAATCCAGCGCACTGTCTCCAACGGCACCACGAGATTATCATGCTTCAGCAGTTCCACGACGTTGATCGAAGCGACATGCTGCACCTTCGCGGTGGCGATGTTCCGCGCCGAAAGCACGAGATTTTCATCGCGCCGCGGCAGCATCATCAAGGTGCGCTTGCCATTCAAGGGCAAGCGTTCCAGCAGCGCCAGCATCTCTTTGGTACGCGGAGCTTCAAACGATAGATCTTGCAGCACAATGAGTTGCTGGTTGGCAACTTTATCCGAGAGCGCCGAGCGGATCGCCAGACGGCGCATCTTTTTCGGCACATCATGATGATACGGATGTGGCCGGGGGCCAAATACCGTACCGCCGTGCCGGAACTGCGGCGAACGGGTGCTGCCCTGGCGCGCGCGGCCCGTCCCTTTCTGCCGATAAGGCTTGCTATTGCCGCCCGATACTTCAGCGCGCGTCTTAGTGGAAGCATTGCCCTGGCGGCGATTGACCAGTTGCGCGGTGACAACCTGGTGTAGCACTGCCACATTTGGCTCGATCCCAAACACCCGCTCGCTCAGTTCGAGTTCTTCTACGGCCTCTCCGGCCATGTTATACACTGTAATCGAAGGCATTTTGGCTACCTCACCACTTGCTTCCTGATCGTGAGCAAGCCGCCGTTGGCTCCAGGAACCGACCCTTTCACCACGAGCAGATTACGCTCAGCATCAGCTTGAATGACTCGCAACTTCTTCACCGTGACGCGCTCAGCGCCCATGTGACCGGCCATGCGCGTCCCTTTAAGAACACGTCCAGGCGTGGTGCCGGAGCCGATTGAACCGGGCGCGCGCTGGCGGTCGGATTGGCCGTGCGTCTTAGGGCCGCCGTGGAAGCCATGCCGCTTCACGCCGCCCTGGAAGCCTTTTCCTTTCGAAGATCCGATGATGTCCACCAACTCACCTTCTTTGAACAGGCTCACATCAAACTGCTGGCCGAGTTCCAACCTTTCAGGAGCAGCGCCTACTTGCAGAGATACCTCGCGTAGCACCTTGAACGGCCCTAACTCCGGCCCTGGACGGCGCTGGCGATTCTCCTGCACTTTCAGGAGCTTCTCGATCTGTTTATCTTTTTTCTTCGGAGTGGCTTCGGCATCCGCCGCTGCCCCTTCGTCCGCTTTCGATTTAGAACGCTGCTGGTAGGTCTGCAATCGCTTGCGCTGCCCCTTTAATAATGCCAGGCTATGCCCAAGATGTCCCATCTCAGCGCGCGTCGTGTGCTTGAGCGTCTTTGGCTCAAATCCGATCTGCACCGCCTCGTATTTATCCCTCGTGGCGGCGGTTTTTATCTGCGTGACAGTGCATGGGCCGACTTCAATGACGGTCACTGGAACGACCGAGCCGTTCGGCCCAAATACCTGGGTCATGCCGACTTTCCTGCCCAACAATGCATTTAGCATATCTATCCTCTCTTCTCACCTGTGGACCTGTATTCATTGCGCTCCTACGCGCCAGATACGTGCGTTTACCACCCGTTCGGCCTGGGCGCGATAAATCGGCCCAAAGAGCGCGATAAATCGGCCCCTACAGTTTGATCTCGATATCTACACCTGCGGGCAGGTTCAAACGTGTCAGCGCTTCGACGGTTTTGTTCGTCGGCTCAATGATATCTATCAGGCGCTTGTGCGTCCGTATCTCGAACTGCTCACGCGAGTCTTTATCGATGAACGGTGAGCGGATCACCGTGAACTTATTGATTTCGGTCGGCAGAGGCACCGGCCCGGAGACACGCGCGCCGGTCTGCTGCGCGGTATCGACAATCTGCATCGCCGACTGGTCGAGTATGCGATGGTCATATGCCTTCAAGCGAATGCGAATGCGCTGTTTCGTAGGTGTTGCCATGTTTTTCTCCTGCTACGTCGAGGCGACATGCTTGTGCCGCGTGACATAGAAATGGGCGCGATTTCTCGCGCCCCTACTTAGCTGACGACCTTGACGCAGATACCGGCGCCAACGGTACGCCCGCCCTCGCGAATGGCGAAACGCACGCCTTCCTCCATCGCCACTGGCTGAATCAACTCTACCGTCATCTCGATGTTGTCGCCCGGTATCACCATCTCCACGCCT
>DATLSW010000188.1:0-3751 GCA_035533955.1 Ktedonobacteraceae bacterium
TCGATCGGCTGCTCAATTACCAGCAAGTCCCGGAAACCCAGACGGAGAGCAGCCTGAACGCGCTCAACCTCGATCTGAATAAGCCGGTCGATCAGCAGCGCTGGTGGCTGCTGCGCATGGCCTGGACACAGCGCCCGCTGCTGGAAAAAATGACGCTTTTCTGGCATGGCGTGCTGACCAGCGCCTTTACCAAAGTCGGCGGCAAAAACGCCTTCCAGCGCATGATTATCCAGAACCAGTTTCTGCGCAGCCATGCCTTCGACACCTTTGACAATCTTATGCTGGGCATCACCTCTGATCCGGCCATGCTTTTCTACCTCGATCTCACCAAGAGCCATAAGAACGCGCCGAATGAGAACTATGCGCGCGAGATGATGGAGCTATTCACGATAGGGTTGGGCCACTACACGCAGAATGATGTCTCCGAGGGCGCGGCAGCACTCACCGGCTGGCATGTCAGAGGACTCTCATCGGTCTATATTCCTGCCGATCATAACGAACTTACAAAAGTCTACCTGGGTCACACCGGCAACCTGGATTATAAAGATGTCATCAACATTCTGGTCAATCACCCCGCCGCGCCGTGGTTCATTTGCCGTAAGCTGTTCACTTTCTTCGCGTATGAGAATCCGAGCAATGAAGATTTGCAGCCGCTCGTCGATACCTACGTCAGTAGCGGTCACAATATGGGGGCCGTGATGCGCACCCTGTTGCTTTCGCCGCAGTTCTCTCCGCCCAAAGCCTACCGCGCCCGTCTCAAATCGCCCGCCGAGTTTGCCGTGGGAGCCTATCGCGCGTTGAACTTGCGCGGCAGCGGCAAGATGCTGCCCACCTTTACGACGCTGATGGGGCAAACGCTGTTCAACCCGCCCAATGTGGCCGGCTGGCCGGGCGACAAAGTCAGCGCCCTCTGGCTCAATAGCGGAACCTGGATGAGCCGTTTGAACTATATTGATTACCTGCTGGTGCGCGGTGATGGCGCGGCGGGCGAGCCACCCGTGCCTATCGATCTGCAAAATCTTGTCAATACCAATAACATCGGCTCGCCGGAACAGTTCGTCGATTATCACAGCGCGTTTCTCCTCGACGGCAATATCGTCTCGTCCAGGAGGCAGCAGTTGATTGACTACTTCACTTCTTCTGACCCATTCGGCGGCGGTGAGCAGATTACACTCAAAAATGGGCAGAGTTATCCGTTGAGCCGGGCGCGCGGCACGCTGTACCTGCTGATGTCTGCACCGGAATACCAATTGAATTAAAGGGGAGCAATACAATGAGGCTTTCTCGCAGAGCGATGATAAAAAATGGCATGCTGGTAGTTTCCGCGGGCATGGTCATGCCTGCCATTTTCAGCCGGAGCATCACCTCGGCTCACGCGCAGACCCTTGAAGGTTCGCATTTCGCCCAGGCCGCCAGCGATCACACGCTGATCGTTGTGCAGATGGCTGGAGGCAACGATGGCCTGAATACGGTCATTCCCTATACCAATGCACGCTATTACCAGGTGCGCCCCACGCTTGCCATTCCAGAATCCAAAGTGCTGCCCCTGGCGGAAGGTCTGGGCTTGCATCCCAACCTGGCTCCCCTCAAAAGTTTCTGGGATGCCGGGCAACTGGCGATTGTCGAGGGTGTCGGCTATCCCAACCAGAGCCTTTCGCACTTCCAGGCCATGGACATCTGGCAGACACTCGATCTGACGGGCAGCGGCAGCGAGGGCTGGCTGGGCAAGCTCGTTTCCGGCTGGGTTGACCAGGACGGACACCCCTTCAAATCGCTTGATATCGGCGTGCAGACCGCCCAGGCGCTCGCGTCGATCAGCGCGCCCGTGCCGACGCTGTCCAGCGCCAACACCTATCGTATCTATCCCGATCCCGTCGATAGAGACGGCGGCAACGCCCGCTTGCAGGCGCTGATGAATCTCTACAATTCTTATCCCAAAACGGCTCCCTACGCGGCCCTGCTCGATACGACCGCGCTGAATGCCCAGGAAGGCACGAAGGAATTGCAAGATGCTGTTACTCAGTATCACCCGGCTGTGACCTACCCGACAGGGCCGTTTGCTCAAGGTTTGCAGGTGCTGGCCGAAGTCATCATTCAGGGATTGGGTCTGCGCGTCGGCTATGTCACGCTCGGCGGCTTCGATACGCACGCCAACGAACAGAGCACGCACGATACGCTGATGCAAACGTTCGCCGCTGGTCTGTCCGCCTTCTACAATGACCTGGTGAAGCATGGCAAGGCCGACAATGTCGTCGTCATGACGTGGTCGGAGTTTGGCCGCCGCGTCGAAGAGAACGGCAGCCAGGGAACCGATCACGGCACGTCCGCGCCGATGTTCGTCCTCGGCAATCCGGTCAGCAAGGGCATCTATGGCGAGCCGTCCAGCCTGACCAACCTGGACGACGCCGGCAACCTCAAATACACCGTCGATTTCCGGTCCGTCTATGCCACCGTGCTGGATCGCTGGCTCGGCGCGTCCTCGCAGGACGTCCTCGGCGGCTCCTTCGGCTCGCAGAATTTCCTGCCGCAGCCGTAGGCAATGCTATAACTGAGAGATCTGATAAAACAACTCGCCAGATGTGGCGGGTTGTTTTATCAGATCTCTCAGTCAACTTGACAGATCGCAACCCCTTCGTGTATATTTTATATATCACCAGAGGCGCTGTCCACCGCGCCTGGTTTGATCATTTTGTAGAGAAAGAGGACAACACACATGACGAGGGCTGAAAGGCTGATTGGTCCCGTTTGGGGATTGAAACAGCAGAAGCACACAACCTACTCCGCTATTCTGCCTTTTACCCTTGCCTTCGACATGGCCCATGTGACCATGCCTCGTCACAACCCGTCGCTTTTCTCTCTTGTCCCGATCCCGCTCACCTGAACGGGAGCAACGCAAAAGCATACAAGGGGGTGCAGGCGACAAGCCTGCACCCCCTTCTTTTTATATTCAATCAGCAAATCGCCAATCATAACGAAAAGAGGCCACACATGACCAACATACCTGACGCGGCAAAGCAATCAGATCGGCAGCGATTCTACATCACTACCGCCATCGACTATCCCAACGCGCCGCCGCACATCGGCCACTCGCTCGAAAAAGTCGCCGCCGACGTAATCGCGCGCTATCATCGCTTGCTGGGAGATGATACGTACTTCAGCATGGGGCTGGACGAGAATAGCCAGCACGTCGTCTCGGCGGCGGCGGATCACCAGACCGATCCTGCCGCCTGGGTGCTGCATATGAACGAGGCGTTTCGCCTGGCCTGGACCAGACTGGACGTCTCCTATGATCGCTGGATCAGCACCACCGAACCCGCGCATTTCCGCGCCTCGCAGGAGATGCTGCGGCGGGCGCAGGAGAGCGGCGACATCTACAAATCCACCTATTCCGGCTGGTACTGTCCTAACTGCAACAACTACTATACGGCGGATGAACTGGTGAATGGGCATTGCCCATTACACCCGTCGATTGTGCCGCAGTGGCTCGAAGAAGACAACTACTTCTTCGCGCTCTCAAAGTACAGCGATCGCCTGCTGGCACACATTACCAAACATCCCGATTTCATTGTGCCGGTGAGCAGGCAGGCCGAAGTGCTGGGCCTGATCAAGCAGGGTTTGCGTGACTTCGCCGTCTCGCGCCGCGTGCGTCCTGGCGCGATTCCCTGGGGAGTGCCGTTCCCTGGCGACGAGTCACAGGTGATCTATGTCTGGTTCGACGCATTGACCAACTATATCACAGCCGTCGGCTTCC
>DATLSW010000189.1:0-13160 GCA_035533955.1 Ktedonobacteraceae bacterium
GGTTGAATTGATCGCGCGAGGTTCGATTATCTGGATCAATCGTCGGTTATACCGTTACACCGGTCCTGCTAAACACATCTTTTATCCCCCCAGCGATGTTGGACCTGCCGGTATCAGTTGGGTCGTTGCGTTCCCTCTGCTCTTCAAGAACCTTCCTGAGAAAACACGGGTTGCGATAGATGCACGTTCTATTCGTCCGGCTGTAGCTCGCTGGATGCGGCCTCGAATCGAGGGAAGGATCTCTATTACCCCAAATACGTCGATTGTAAGTGCTATGGCGCAAGAACAAGAAGTTTACCTCAAGCTCAGCGATGGAACCACGAGGCAGGTAGATCGCGTCATCCTGGGTACAGGTTATAAACCCGATGTGCAGGCGCTCCCCTACATTGACTCGTCACTGCTCCAACAAGTGCATGAACGAAATGGCTATCCTTTCTTGAATAAGTGGTTCGAATCGTCAGTGCCACACCTCTACTTTCCTGGGAGCCTGTCTGGATATGACTTTGGGCCGCTCTGCCGTCACATTGCAGGCACAGGAGCGCCTGCATACCAGATTACCCATCATACGATTGTTGATGATTAAGGAGTCGTCAAAGGATAATGGTATCAAAAGGCAGAGGTATCACACTTCACCTCTTCTTGCGACCGTTATTTTTTTGACGACTCCTTACTATTCTGGCGAACCTCAACAATCCGCAAAAAGAAATCTTGAATCGTCACCGAATCGATATCGCCCGTGATTGCCAGCGCGGCCCGCTTGCCGTCGGGCCAGCAGCCGAAGCGCACCAGTGGCGTCGCGCTGGCCTCGATTCGCTCCACCAGTTCGCTGCATTGTTGGATACGTTCGGCCCGTTCTGCCGCGAAGCCGCCGGGCATATCCACGAAAAGGCCATAGCCATCGGTCTCCTCCGGTGTAGCTTCCATTGTTGGGTAGCCCTGTTCGTGCAGGAAGTTGCTCACCTCGCGCGGCGTTTGCGCCGATACGCAGACGCATGGGCAACGGCTGGCCGTGACCGTGAAGTTGTCGCCCTGTACACGCAGATCGTCTCCAAACCATACGTCGCTTGCCTGATCTTCCACGATGAGATGGCGCACCAATACGGTTGCGCGTGGCGTGCAGTTCGCCGTGATCTGCCAGCGCTTTGTCCCAAGAGGGGTGATGCGCAACTGGAACTGCGAGCGTTCTTTCCACCACGCGGCCATGTCGCGCAGCGCGGCGATCCACACCGGTAACATCTGCTGCTCCGCGGAGGAGAGCAGGATACGGATCGCTTCCTGGCACAAAACTGCTCGCTCCGGGTGCAGATTGAGCACATACACGCCGCCTAGATCGTACACGCGCTGCATGATGCGGCTCCAGATGCGCCCGACCTCTTGTGGATCGGTCATGCGCAAGCGGTCGAAGAGCATCTCGTCGTCGGGAATGCTGGTCGGGATGCGCAGTAATGGCCCTTCAAAGTGAGGGCGCAGGGTGTAGGCCCAGCAAGGGATGGCCTGAAAGAGAGTGAGAGATTTCCTATAGCCATTGGCTAGTTGTACTGACAGCATATCAGGGTTGATGATCTCATGCAGGACTGCCTCGTTGCTGTCGTAAGTGAAACCTAGTGCGTTGAACACCTGGAGCGAGTCTTCTGTCCATCCCAGATAGGGGTTGCGGAAACCGCCGAAAGAGATGCGTGACTGTTGGAAGACCGCGGCGGCTTCTTTTGTCTGCGCGAACTGCGCATTTTTGCTGAGCAAGCGATAATCGTTATGCACATAACCGTGAACGCCGATCTCTGCGCCGCTAGCGGCGATCTCCGTCAGCAGCGAGGGATGCCTGCCCAGCACGACCGCCGGGATGAAAAAGGTGGGTGCAGCGTTGTGCTGCCGCAGAGTGTTGACGACTGTCAGCAACGCGCGGCGCGTTTGCGCCTCGGAAAAGCCAAAGCGTGAAAAGACCGTCCAGAGCCGCCTGGCAAAATTTCCAGCGCCTTTTGTTCTGATCGAAAACGCGACAAGATTCATAACCGTTCCTTATATACCTGTTCCGTCTGAAATATCTCTGCTATCCGCGGATAGCAAACAACACACTCTTGTTCCACTGGAAACAGCATACAGAATATATCCTGTATTTCGGTTGCGATTCATGTGCAGATAGCGTTTTGACGGGAGTAATCCGGTGCATATCTTTCTTAGCGTTGTCTTTCTTGTTACAAGGATAGCGGAGCATCACCTGATTTCTACGTAAACATCAATTTGATGAATACCGTTCCCTGAGTATACTGAAATGTAGCGGCGCAATTCAATGCGCCAGGAGGGGCCAATTTATCGTGACCGAGGCTCCATTGCGACTGACTGGCGTAATGAATTGCGCCGCTACACCGATTCGGTCGCGCAGGAGCGATCACATGCATATCATTAGTGAAGGAAGTGGATTTTGACGTACCTGCAACAGGTGCCTCTGGTTGATTTGCAAGCACAATATCAGACGATAAAACAGGACGTATTGGCCGCTATTGAGTCGGCGCTGGATGGGATGCAGTTGTTTCTCGGCCCGCAGCAGCAGGCGTTTGAGCAGGAATTCGCGGCTTACTGCGGTAGCCGCTATGGTATCAGTCTCTC
Organism: Ktedonobacteraceae bacterium; assembly: GCA_035533955.1. Classification (GTDB taxonomy): domain Bacteria; phylum Chloroflexota; class Ktedonobacteria; order Ktedonobacterales; family Ktedonobacteraceae; genus CADDZH01. Next base: position 2,605 of record DATLSW010000189.1, read on the forward strand.
GAATGGCACTGACGCACTGACCCTGGCTCTGCGAGCCTGCGGTATTGGCCCAGGTGACGAAGTGATCACCGTAGCCAACACCTTTATTGCTACAGTGGAAGCCATCAGCCTCGTCGGCGCGACATCCGTTTTCGTCGATATCGATCCCGACAGCTATACGCTCGATTGGCGGCAGTTAGAGTCGGCTATCTCGCTGCGGACGCGCGCGATCATTCCCGTACATTTATATGGTCATCCCGCCGAGATGGGACCGATCATGGAGTTTGCGCGCGCGAATGGGCTGCGCGTCATCGAGGATGCTTCTCAGGCGCAGGGAACACGATACAACGGACAGCGCGTCGGCAGCTTTGGTGATGTGGCCTGCTTTAGCCTCTACTTGAGCAAGAATCTCGGTGCTTATGGCGAGGCTGGCATTTGTGTTACCGATGATGAAAAGCTGGCAGAAACGCTGCGGTTGCTGCGCGATCATGGCTCGCAAGTGCGTTACCAGCACGAGATCATCGGCACTAATGCGCGTATGGATGAAATTCAGGCAGCTATTTTGCGCGTGAAATTGCCCCACCTTGAACAATGGAATGAGGCCCGGCGCGCCCATGCGCGGGCATATGATGAGCAATTGATCGGACTGGTCGAGCATCTTCCAGCCGTCAAAGCATGGGCAGAACCTGTCTACTATGTCTATGTCGTACAGGTGCGAGATCGCGATCTCTTCCGCGAGGTTTTGCAGCGCGAAGGTATCGCCACAAGCATCCACTATCCCATTCCCATTCATATGCAGCCTGCTTGCACTCGCCTCGGCTACAAAGTCGGCGCGTTGCCCATCACCGAAGCAGTGACCCGACGCATCGTGTCGCTGCCCATGTATCCGGAGTTGACCGAGGAGCAGATCGGGCGCGTGGTGAAGGCTATGCGATTGGCGCGCGATCTGACTCTGGTCAGATAGGACGAAAGCATATGACTGTGGCTCCTGTCTATATTCATCCCACCGCTGAAGTTGCGTCGGAGGCCCAGATTGGCGCGGGTACGCACATCTGGCGGCAGGCGCATATCCGCGAATATGCCGTGATTGGCGAATTGTGCAATATCGGCAAAGGCGCTTATATCGAAACGCGTGTCAGGATCGGCTCGCGGGTCAAAATCCAGAATTATGTCTCCATCTTTGAAGGCGTCACGATCGAAGATGGCGTCTTTGTCGGGCCGCATGTTTGTTTCACCAATGATCTGCATCCGCGTGCCATCACTCCCGATGGCAGGCTGAAAGCCGCCGACGACTGGCAGATCACGCCGACGCTTGTGCGCTACGGAGCCTCGATTGGCGCGGGCGCGGTGATTGTCTGCGGCGTTACCATCGGTACGTTCGCCCTGATCGGCGCGGGCGCGGTCGTTACCAGAGACGTTTCGCCCCACGCGCTCGTTCTCGGCAATCCGGCGCGCCGGCGCGGCTACGTTTGTCGCTGCGCCCATCCCCTTACGGAGATGCAAGACCATGACGGCAAACTGGCCGGTTGGTGCGCGGCGTGCCAGCAGGAATGCATTTTTTCTGTTTCATGAAAAAGATGGTCATCATCACTTTTGGGGAAAATTCTTCTCTAAAAAAACATTGCCACTTGCCCTGTTTGATGGTATTCTTGAGTTTGATGAGTTTCCGCTCCCCTCGGAGGGCGAACAGGCGATGAGAAGCGAGGATGCTTGCGAACGCATGCGCCGATCCTACTATCTTGAAAAGCAGCGGCTTCGTCAGCGAGCGCGGGGATCAGAGTGGAGAGAAAGTCTCAGGAATTCGTACAGGAGGAGAAGCGTCCATGACAGAGAACCGTCTGCAAGGAAAGATTTGCCTGGTGACCGGGAGTACTTCGGGCATCGGCAAAGTCACGGCCAGAGAACTGGCTAATAGAGGCGCAACCGTGGTGCTGGTGAGCCGCAGCCGTGCGAAAGGCGAGGCGACGCAGGCCGAAATCAAGCAGGCGACTGGCAATCAAGAGGTGGAGCTGCTGGTCGCGGATCTGAGTGTGCTTGAAAACGTGCGCCACCTGGCGGCTGAATTTCAACACACCCATGACCACCTGCACCTGCTGGTGAACAATGCTGGCGCTGCGTATCCGAGGCGCACGCTCACCTCCGAAGGCCTGGAAGCGACCCTGGCAGTCAATTACCTGGCCCCGTTTCTGCTCACCGAGCTGCTGCTCGATACCCTGAAGGCCAGCGCGCCAGCGCGCATTGTCAATGTCAGTTCCGCGCAGCACGCCACGGTCAGCATGGAATTTGACAACCTGCAAGGCGAAAAAACGTATGCCACACTGAGAAATTATGGTCAGGCGAAGCTGGCGCTTCTGCTCTGGACCTATGAGCTGGCACGCCGACTTGAGGGAACCGGTGTCACCGTGAACGCGCTGCATCCTGGGATCACTGCCAGTAATTTTCCGGCGGGGATGGCCGGCCCGGCGGCCTGGGCGATGAAGCTGTCCAAGCCGTTCCTGCTCACAGCCGAGCAGGGCGCTCAGACCACGCTCTATCTGGCGACTTCGCCCCAGGTAGAAGGGGTGACGGGCAAATATTTTGCGAAGAGTCAAGCGAAACCATCTTCCAGCCGTTCCTACGATAAAACGGTCGGATTGCGTCTCTGGGAAGTGACGGAGCAACTGGTGGCTCGTGTTGCGCAACGGACCTGAGACGCTTTTGAGAGGAAAAGAGCGTCAGGGACTTCAGCGCTCACGGCAACGGCGAGGGATTGCCCTACCCTATGCCTGTAAGGGTAGGGGTAATCCCTCGCCGTTGCCCTGGTAGGCATAATTGCCCTGCTTGCTCTGTTCTACGGCTCCTTCTTAGAGAGACCAGTGTTTGATTTTGCCGCTTTTTTCTGCTTTTGCATCTCCTTCTTTTGTTTGTTGGATTTGGGGGCAATTTTTTGAACTTTCTTCTGCTCTTTATCTGCCACGGTTTGCACCTCCCTTTCGTGATGCTCGAAATAGTTACCTGTTCAGTTCTCGCTCTTCAGATGTTGCCAGCGCGCGGGTAATGAGTCGCCGCATGGGCCGCATGGTGGCTTGCGGGGCTTCCCTGCTCGAGCGAACACGGGCAGAGCAAAAAACCAGGATATGTAATGTTAACGGGTAAGGCATAGCTTTGGTTACGTGTGTGGGAGATCGGTAGGAGCAGGCGCGAGTCTCAGGCCGCCATACCTCCCACAGTGTTTCCATTTGACAAGGTATAATCGTGTAAGATATCATGTAGTGGAAGTTGTTGGGTTAAATGATGTCCCAGGCCGCCAGTGGGGGGACGGCTCCGATTTGGTTGAGAGACGTGGCGAGTCTCGTAGACATACGGTATTATGGGTTGAAAGACAAAGATTGTCCTGAACATGCAGCTTGCAGGGAGGTAACTTTTTGCCAAAAAAAGACGATTTATCGCACTCATCCTTTGACTCTGTGACTCTGGTAGAGCTTCTTTCCCGCAGAGCGCGCTCAAACCCCGATCAACGCTCATTCACATTCCTCAGCGATGGTGAGATGGAGGAGGCTCACCTCACCTATAGTGAATTGGATCGGCACGCGCGCGCCATAGGAGCTTCGTTGCAGAGTGTAGTTGAACAGGGCGCGCGCGCCCTGCTCATTTATCCCGCCGATCTGGAGTTCATCCAGGCGTTTTTCGGCTGCCTCTACGGAGGCGTTATTGCTGTCCCTACCTATCCTCCGCAGACTCGTACCAGGCGCAGTCTGGAGAAGTTAAGCACGATCATTGAGGATGTCCGACCGACGGTGATCCTGACCACCTCGTCGCTCGCCTCGGCAGTCGAGAATCTGTTTGCCCTGGCCCATGGAGAAATGGCTGCTACACGGTTGATCACCACCGACACCATTGCTGCCGAGCTGGCAGACACATGGCAGTCGCCCGCGATTGACGGCGATACGCTCGCGTTTGTCCAGTACACGTCCGGTTCAACTGGATTACCCAAAGGAGTCATGCTCACCCACCGCAATCTTCTGTATAATCTTTCCGTCATCCATCGCTCCTTTGACGTTAATGCAAATTTCCGGGCTGTGACCTGGTTGCCGCCGTATCACGACATGGGCCTTATCGGCATGTTGCTCGAGGCTGTGTATGCTGGCGTCCCTAATACGATCATGGCTCCAGTGGCGTTTTTGCAACGCCCCATACGCTGGTTGCAGGTCATCTCGAAAACGGGGGCGACTGTCAGCGGCGCTCCCAACTTTGCCTATGATCTGTGCGTGCGCAGGATCGCGCCCGATCAGATAGCCACACTTGACTTGAGCAGGTGGAATCTCGCCTTTAGTGGCGCAGAAACCATTCGCCTCGAAACTTTTGAGCGTTTTGCTGAAGCTTTCGCACCTGCCGGGTTTCGCCGCGACGCTTTTTTCCCTTGTTATGGGCTGGCCGAAGCCTCGCTCATGGTGACCGCTGGTCAGAAAGGCGCTCCCCTGGTGACACGCACGTTGCAGTCGGAGGCGCTTGAGCAGAACCGCGTCGTTTCAGTTTCTGTAGACGCTGATGGCGCGCGCACTTTTGTTAGCTGTGGTCAACCAGCGTTTGGTCAGAAAGTGGTGATCGTTGATCCCGAATCGCTGACGCCATGCCCGCCTGATCGCATCGGAGAAATCTGGGTCTCTGGCCCTAGCGTTGCCCAGGGCTACTGGCAGCGCCCCCAGGAAACCGCGGAGACGTTCCAGGCGCGCCTCGCTGATAGTGGCGAAGGCCCGTTTCTGCGCACCGGCGACCTCGGCTTCTTGCAGGATGGCGAGCTGTACGTCACTGGTCGTCTCAAGGACCTCATTATTATACGCGGACGCAACCACTATCCACAGGATATCGAGTTGACGGTTGAACGCAGCCATCCGGGGCTGCGGCCGGACTGCGGTGTTGCCTTTTCGGTTGATGTGGACGGCGAAGAGCGCCTCGTGATCGTGCAAGAATTGGAGCGGCGCTACTGGGACGCTGATCTTAATGAAATGGTCGAGAGCGTCAGGCAGGCCGTGGCCGAGCATCATGATCTGCAAGTGTATGCTATCGCCTTTATCAAAACCGGCAGCATTCCCAAAACTTCCAGTGGCAAATTACAGCGCCGCGCCAGTCGTGAAAAGTTCCTGGCGCACGACCTGGTATTACTCAGTGAATGGATGCTCACGCTTGAAGAGAACTGGCTGCCCGTGTCGCCGGCGGACGAGCAGGGGAATGGGCGCAGCATTCGCGAGGGACTGCTACAAGCTGATGCTCTGGAACGCCAGCGACTGTTGGAAAACTACATTCGCGAGAAAATCGCCGCGTCGTTAAAGCTCTCTCTGGCTGGCATGGATGTCCAGCAGCCGCTCAATAGTCTGGGCATCGACTCGCTGACTGCGATGGAACTGAAAGGCTGGATTGAGGCTGAACTGGGCGTTGAAGTCCCGATCACCCTTTTCCTGCAAGAACCAAGCATTTCCCAGTTTTCGGCTCAATTGCTGGTTCAGTTGACAGGCGCAACAACGACATCCTCTCAAACTCTCGCCTTTGATGCAGATGCATCGAACGGCAATCACGCGAGCGTTGATAGGGTTGGCGCAATGAGTTCGCAGGAAGCCGAACAGCTTCTGATGCAACTTGATCATCTTTCAGATGCGGAAGTAGATGCTTTGTTGAATCAGATATCGTTGGCCGAGGACGATTATCTCGCGTCTTCCCACGGCACTGCTAACGGCAATGGTGCCAGCAATGGCAATGGCCTCAGCTCTCAACGGGCTGAACAGTTGCTGGCAGACCTGGATCAGTTGTCAGACGTGGAGGTGGAGGCGTTACTACAACAGATGGCGGAGAAGGAGACGCTTGAATGAGCGACAATTCCCTGGGCGATAATTCCAAAGGATTCGCGAATCTCTCGGCTGAACAGAAACGCGCGTACCTCGCGCAATTATTGCGTAAGAAAGCACAGGTAGAGGCGTCTAATCCAGCTTTACCGCTTTCATACGGCCAACGCGCATTGTGGTTCATTTATCAGCTTGCGCCACAGAGTTCTGCCTATAACCTGGTCTATGCAGCTCGCGTGCGCGCACCGCTTGATGCCGCGCTGCTAGAACGCGCGGCGCGCTCGTTGCTGCGTCGCTATCCGATCCTGACTGCTACCTATAGCGTGCAGCAAGGGCAACCTGTGCAGCAATTGCATTCAGGCCAGCCCATCAATCTTGCTCTCGTTGATGCCGCAGCCTGGGATGAAGCGGAACTCAACCGGCGCATTGAGGAAGAAGGTGATCGCCCCTTCAGCCTGGAACGGGGGCCGCTCTTGCGTGTGACGACTTTCACGCGCGGACCAGAGGACTATGTGCTGGAGATCGTAATTCATCATATCGTCATCGACTTCTGGTCATTTGAACTGCTCATCGATGAGTTCCGCACGCTCTACGCGGCGGAGAAACTTGGCGTTCAGCCGCCGGCCCCGGCTGGTTTGCCCTACGCGGACTATATGCGCTGGCAAACTGATATGCTGGCCGGAGCGGAAGGCGAGCGGCATCGTGCGTACTGGCAGGAAACGCTGGCGGGTGATCTGCCGGCGCTGAGCGTACCCACCGATAGGCCGCGCCCGCCGGTGCAGACCTACAGCGGCGCGTCTCACAGTTTTAGCCTGGATAAACGATTGTCGGAACGCCTCAAAGCTCTGGCGCACCAGGAGCGCGTCACCTCGTTCATGCTGTTGCTGGCGGCTTTTCAAACATTGCTTTATCGCTATACCGACCAGGAAGATATCCTTGTCGGGACACCTGCTGCCGGCAGAGGCCGCGCCGATGTGCAGCGCACGTTCGGTTATCTGGCGAATCCGGTGGCGCTGCGGGCGGATTTTTCCGATAACCCCACCTTCAAAGACCTGGTGGGCCGCGTGCGTCAAACGGTCATCGGCGCGATTGAACATCAGGATTACCCGTTTCCTCTGCTGGTTGAGCGATTGCAGCCCCGCCGCGACCCCAGCTATTCTCCGCTGTTCCAGGCCGTGTTTGTCTGGGATCAACTGCACCAGTTCGAGAGCGCGAGCGGCGTCTTTGCCGCGACCCACGCCGTCTGGTTCGGGCGGAACGAGACGGCAGCGCGGTTGGCGCGGGAGAAACTTCCAGTCGAGCCGCTCGTGCTGAATCAGCAGGGAGCAGCTTTCGATCTCACGCTGCGTATGAGAGAGCTAGATGATGGCAGCCTCTCGGTCGATTTCCGCTACAACACTGACCTGTTTGATGCCACTACCATTGTTCGCCTGGGAGACCATTTCCAGACCCTGCTGGAGGGCATCGTCGCGCAGCCGGAGCTGCCAGTTGGCAGCCTGCCCCTGCTGACGCCGGAGGAGCGACATCACATCCTGGTGGACTGGAACGATACGCGCAGCGAGTATCCCGCGCATACCTGCGTTCACCAGTTGTTTGAAGCGCAGGTTAAGCAAGCGCCGGATGCCGTCGCCGTCGTCTTTGAAAACCAGCATCTTACTTACCGACAGCTCAATCGCCGCGCCAATCAGCTCGCGCAGGTGCTGCAAGAGCGCGGGATTGGGCCGGAAAGCCTCGTCGGCGTTTGTATGGAACGTTCCCTGGAGATGGTGATCGCGCTGCTGGGCATCCTCAAGTCCGGCGGAGCCTACGTGCCGCTCGATCCGGCGTATCCACGCGACCGCCTGGAATACATGATCCAGGATGCTCATCTCTCTGTGCTGCTTACGCAGCAGCGTCTGCTCGACGCGCTGCCTGAGAGCGACGGGACAACGATCATGGCCCTGGACACACAATTTGCCTGGGACGATGAGAGCCGCCGCTGGGACGCCCATCCCGCCAGTGCCGTCAAGCCCGGCAACGTCGTCTATATGATCTACACTTCTGGATCGACAGGCAAGCCGAAGGGCGTGCTGAACCTGCATCGTAGTCTGACCAATCGTCTGTGGTGGATGCAGCAATCGTACCATCTGACGCCGGAAGATCGCGTCATGCAGAAGACGCCGTTCAGTTTCGATGTCTCGGTGTGGGAGTTCTTCTGGCCCTTGATCGCGGGCGCGCGCCTCGTCGTGGCGCGTCCCGGCGGCCACCAGGATACAGCGTATCTGGCCGCGCTGATCGCGCAGCAACAGATCACGACGATGCACTTTGTGCCGTCCATGCTACAAGCGTTCTTGCTGGAGCCAGATATTGAGCAATGTCGCAGCTTGCGCCAGGTAATGTGCAGCGGTGAAGCTTTGCCCTTCGATCTCCAGGAGCGGTTCTTCGCGCGCTTCGAGGCGACCGAACTGCACAACCTCTATGGTCCGACCGAGGCCGCCATCGACGTCACCTATTGGCAGTGCGTGCGCGGCAGCAAAGACTGGACAGTTCCCATTGGCCGTCCTATCGCCAACACGCACATCTATATCCTGGATCGCACCATGCAGCCCGTACCCATCGGCGTTGCCGGTGAATTGTACATTGGCGGCGTCAATGTCGCGCGCGGCTACTTCCAGCGTCCCGAACTGACTGCCGAGAAATTTATCCGCGATCCGTTCAGCAGCGAACCAGGGATGCGCCTTTTCAAGACGGGCGACCTGGCGCGCTATCGCGCTGATGGCGCGGTCGAGTTTCTGGGTCGCATCGATTACCAGGTCAAGATTCGCGGCTTCCGTATCGAGCTGGGCGAGATAGAGGCCGCGTTGAGCCAGCATCCAGCCGTCAAGGAAGTGGTGGTCGTGGCGCGCGAAGACGTTCCGGGCGATAAGCGGCTCGTGGCCTACCTCGTCCTCGAACAGACCGCGCGGCAAGATGGTCTCTTCGTTGAAGCATTGCGCGACTTCCTCAAGGTGACGCTGCCGCATTACATGATCCCGGCGGCGTTCGTCTACCTGGACGCACTGCCGTTGACGTCGAATGGCAAGGTGAATCGCAGGGCATTGCCCGCGCCGGACCTTGATCGTCCCAATCTTGAGGCTACCTATGTCGCGCCTGCCACACCCGCGGAACAAACCCTGGCGACTATATGGTCGGAGGTGTTGGGCATCGAGAAAATTGGCGTGCATGACAACTACTTTAGTCTGGGCGGTGCATCCATCCAGGGTTTGCAGGTTATCGCTAAAGCCAACGCGGCTGGCTTGCCGCTCACGCCTGAGATGCTGTTCGAGTATCAGACTATCGCCGAACTGGCCGCCGTCGCGGCTTCCAGCCCGGCCGCGCCAGTCAATGCCCGCAATAACGAAGCTGTCAGCACGTCGCAGACGAAGACGGAGGCAGTCAAGCCGTCAGCGCTACCGGGCGCGAAGAACACGATTATCGAGAGCCTCGGCGTGTACTTGCCGCCGAAGGCTGTGTCAACGCAGGATATACTGGCGGATTGCGCGAAACCGATCAAGTTTCCGCTCGAACAATTCACCGGCATCTACTCGCGCCGCATGGCCGGAGAGACCGAATTCTCCATTGATCTGGCACGCAAAGCCGTTGATAAATGTCTTGCCAATTCTAAGTACCTGCCCAAAGATATCGATCTGCTGATCTGCACCAACATCTCGCGCTATGATGGTTCGCAGTACCAGATTTCGTTTGAGCCGAGTACATCCGCGAAGCTGAAACAGTATTTCGGCTTCACCAATGCGCTAGTCTTCGATATCTCCAACGCCTGCACCGGCATGTTTACCGGCATGCTCATTGTTGATGCCTTCCTCAAGGCTGGCCTGATCCAGCGCGGCATGGTCGTGAGCGGCGAATATATCACGCACCTGACGACGACGGCGCAGAAAGAGCTTGAGAGCTACATGGATCAGCGCCTCGCCTGCTTAACGGTTGGCGATGCCGGGGCAGCCATTATTCTGGAGCAGGCGGCAAATAACGCGGTCGGCTTCCACGAACTTGACCTCTATACCCTGGGGCGCTACTGCTATGACTGTATCGCCAAAGCCTCGGATCACGAGCATGGCGGCGCGATCATGTTTACCGACGCCGTGCGTGTAGCCGCGGTAAACATCACGCAGGCTATCTCGCACGCGGCGTACACGCTGGATCGTGCAGGCTGGCAACCAGAAATCTTGCAGCACATCATCATGCATCAGACTTCGGAGATGTCGATTCGTGACGCGGCGCGCGAGATCAATACGTACTTCAGTAGGGAAGTGTGTAACCAGCAGAACGTGATTGTGAATCTGCGCGATCGCGGCAATACGGCCACAACGACACATATGGTGGCTCTGATGGATCGCATACTTACCGGCGAAATCAAATCTGGCGAGCATGTCATCTTCGGCGTTACTGGCTCCGGCGCGACCATTGGCACGGGCCTCTACACCTTCGATGATCTGCCGGATCGTCTGCGACGCGCGGCCAGAGGCCAGCCTCCCGCGAAAGTGAGTACGGGCGTCGTGGAGCAAGCCACCGTGACGTTCGCGCCGCGCCATCCGCGCGTGCGCATCGAAAGTGTTGGTGTCGTTCCGTTAAATGGACGGGTGAAAAAGGAGACGCTGGCGCTTTCGGAAGCCGCCGCCGAAGCCTGTATCGGCAGGTCTTCTTATAGCCGGACTGATATTGATCTGCTCATCTACGCGGGCGTCTATCGCGATGAATTCCTGTCCGAACCTGCCCTGGCTGCGA
>DATLSW010000190.1:0-9902 GCA_035533955.1 Ktedonobacteraceae bacterium
CCGCGCGCGGATAAGGCACATCCGGCGCGAGCCAGCAAATATTGGGCGTCGCGGTGATGATCAAGGGATTCATACATAGCTCCTTTTATTCCACTATACTCAGCCATGTTGCGTCGTGTCAAGTTGATCATCTCACGAAGATCGCGTACAATGACGGCAGTAGCATCACCTACAGCTTTGATAACGAGGGCAACGTGACCAGCGAGGCCGACAACACCGGCACGACCACCTTCCAGTACGATGCCGACCACCGCGTCACGAAGAAGACGCTGCCGGACGGGCAGACCATATTTCGTATTGCTAGCAGCGGCTTTGTACATACCAGTTTTGATAGTAGGCATTAACATTCTGCTTGAGCGTTATTTTGGCGATCCGCCCCCTGAGCCAGAGCAAAAGCGGATGAAACAAAGACAGGCGAAGGACTGAGCATGTATTCACCGGTTCGGCACTTTGAACGCCAGGACGACGCTGCTGGCGACGAAGAGGAGGGCCGAGACGGCGAAAAAGACGATGAAGCTGGTGAGCGTGGGCGCGCCCTGGAAGTTCAGGATCAGGCCGAAGATTGGCGGCGCGGCCCCGTTGGCGACGCCCACGGCGAGGTTGGCGTAGGCCATATATTTGCCCGCCTCCTCGATGGGGACGAGATCGCTGCTCAGGGCGGTGTCCACGCTGAGGATCACGCCGTTGGAGGCTCCGTAGAAGGCCGAGAAGACCAGGAAGATGGCGAACGTGCGCGCGAACGGGAAGAAGAGACCAATGGCGCTGGCAACCAGCGCTGAAGCGATGATGATGTTGCGCCGCCCGATTTTATCTGAGAGCATACCTGCCGCCAGGGCGAAGATCACGCTGACCAGCAGCGTGATCAGTCCCGTGATTTGCACGGCGTGATCGAGGGTATTGGCGTTGGTGATGTGCAGGATGCCTTCCAGGTAGTAGACGCCGAAAAACTGGAAGCCGGAGACGCCCATGTAGATCAAGAAACTGCCCAGCACGAACCACCAGAAACCCGACATACCGGCGCGTTTCTCGACGCGGAACGTCTCTCTGATCGCCCTCCACAGCTTGATCGGCTGCGCGTCGGGCAGCGGCCTGTCATAGCGCCACATGCCCAGCACATTGATCAGCGTCATGAGCGCGAAGAGAACGACGATCAGGATGTAGGCGAATGATTGCAGGTTGAGGGCAAAGAGTTCCGTGATCACGCCCACGCCGATTGCCGAGCCGAGCAGCGTGAAGACGCCCTTGATGCCCGCGCTGACGCCGCGCTGCTGCTCCGGCACGAAGTCGGCCAGCGTGGGCTGCCACGCGCCGGAGGCAACATTGGTGAAAATTTGCATTCCCAGGTACTGGATGGCGACGAGCGGCAGCGTGAGCGGGAAAAAAACCGGCAACAGCACGAAGGGCAGCGTCAAAAGCGTTCCCCACACCAGCATTGGCCGACGCCGTCCGAAGCGCCCATTCGAGTGATCGCTGCTGATACCGGCAACGATGTTGACGATTACCGCGACGCCGATGGCCGCGCCAACCAGCGCGCCCAGCACGATGCCTTTGGTGGCCTCCGTCGTGACGGCCTGCACCTGCACAGGCAGAATGAAGATGTTATAGGACAGCCAGACGATATTCACGCCCAAGGCAAAGGCGCTGGTCAGGATGAGCGCGCGCAGCGAGAGCCGTTTTGTGGGCGCGGTGAGGTCCGAAACGGAGGTCATAGCGGCCTCCTCAGAACATCAATTTCTGGAGTTGCAGCAAATCGGACTGATCGCCCTCGACCTTGAATTTGCGCGTCATGTACGCCATCACGGGATTGACCTTCTTGTCCAGGATGCCCGCGAGGATGTCTGTGTTCACCATCAATTTGATGTCGGGAGCGGCGATAGACTTCTCTTCGAGCGTGGGAAGGCCGTTGACGACCGTAAAAAGATAGCTCTGCCGCGTGTCGGGAAACTCGAACAGAAGCGTCTTACTGAAATTTTTGAACGCGTCGCGATTCGCGGGGTCCGTGAAACGGTCGCGAATGCGCTCTAAATACGGAAGAATCTCGGTCAATGGGTAGCTCCTTTCACATAATAACGGAATGGGACGGCGTTGTTTAGAGGGAAATCGATTGTCCCTCGGCGATGGAGCGATAGGCGGCCTCGGCGACCTGCACGGCGTAACAGCCGTCGAGCGGGTCGATCAGTGGCGGGCGATCGGCAATGATGGCCTGTACGAAATCCCGCACTTCAGCCACCATCGAGAAAAATTTCCAGGCCAGCGGCTCGTAGGGAACGCTGCTGATTGGCGTGCCTTCGAGATCACTCAGCCCCTGGAAATGCAGCGCCGGGGGATTCGCCAGTTGATCGATGATCAGCGATCCCTGGCTGCCATGAATCTCCAGGCGTTCTGTCCAGGGCGTTTCGATAACGCAGCTCTGCGTGGTTTCATAGGCCGCCCCGTTTGCCAGGTGGCCGACCGTGATGGCGTGATCTTCGACGACGCTTTCCGGGATCAGTTGATAGGCGAACGCCTGGATATCGCGCACGCCGCCGAACAGCCACTTCAACAGGTAAAACGAATGAACGCCGGAGTCGAGCAGGACGCCCTGATTTTCGGCGCTGCCCACCCAACTGGCCTGGCTCTTGATGCGCCCAACTTCGCTGCCCGCGATGGCAGCGGTCACGAAACGAATGTCGCCCAATGCGTTGGCCTGAAGCAACCGCTCGGCTTCGCGATAGGCGACGACGAAGCGCGTGTTCTCGGCGACGGTGAACGTGACGCCCATAGTTCGCGCGGCGTTGATGAGATGCATGGCTTGCTCTGCCGTCAGCGCCATCGGTTTCTCGACCAGGACGTGCTTGCCCTGTTCAATGGCGGCGAGAGCAATGGGATAGTGCAGGTTGTGCGGGACGGTGATATCCACCATGTCGATGCCAGGATCGGCGACCAGCGCCCGGTAATCGGTGTAGACGCGCGCGTCATATGCTCTGGCGCGGCTGTGCGCCATCGCCGCGTCGATATCGCAGACGGCGACGATCTGAGCCAGATCGCCGCATTCGCTATAACCGGCTTCGTGAACATAGGCGATATTGCCTGTGCCGACAATGCCGACGCGAACGGGAATGTTGCTCATGGCTGTCCTTTACACGCCCTGAATAGATGAGTCTGTTAGCGTTAAGCGTACCACATCGGCGTCAGTGACGAGAAAGGTTTCTTCGTCGCCAATGTTCGATCCGTCTTCGTAGGCGCTGTACAACTCGATATTGAGGATCATGCCCGGTCGCACGCTGTGAGGACTGTCGAACGAGATCCACGCCTCCTCGGTTTGCAGGCCGATGCTGTGGCCGGCATTGATGAAGAACGGTGGCAGATTATGCGCGGCGTAGAGGTCAGCCGCGAGAGCGTAGAGGTCGGCAAAGGGAACGCCGGGGCGCAGCGCCTGCCCAACCTGCCCAACGATGTCGCACATGGTCGTGTGCAGAGCGCGCAAGCTCTCCGGCACGGAGCCAGTATAGAGCAGGCGGCGATTGTCGGAGACGTAGCCCGCGACGACCGCCCCCAGGTCGAGCGTGACAAGCTGATCGGCGGCAAGTATCTCATCAAAGGCGATTTCGGGGTTGGAAGCGCCGAAGGCGATGGTGGTATGGCCGATGCCGTCCGCGCCGCGAGCCAGCATGAGGCGTTTGGCCTCGCGAATGAGCCATAGCCGCGAGATGCCCGGCCTGACTACGGCGCGTATAGCGCTGACCGTCTCCTCCACAATTGCTGCCGCCTGCCGCAGCAGGGCGATCTCAGCCTCGTTCTTGACGAGCCGTGCCTCCAACAGCAGATCATCGACGATCGTGATCTCTACTGATAGGTCGGCCAATTTCGCTGTCATGTAGAGCGGGCAGGTACTCTCGACGCCGACGCGCGCGCCCGGCGGCAGCGCCGCTAAGAAATCCTGTAGCTCGTCGAGGGCGCTGCTGTAATTGAAGAAACTGCGCACATCGTCCACGTCGAAGGTAAAGCCGAGCGTCGCGCCGACCCAGCAGAGCAGCGTCGTCCTGCCGTCCGCGCCGATAGAGACGCAGGGCGGCAACTGGTTTTTGAGCGCGAAGAGGATCGGGTTGCCGCTTCCCTGCACGGCTGGCAGGCCGGACGTGTAATAGACGTTTTCCGGCGCGCAGAGCAGGATGCTATGCAGCCCCCTGGCCCTGATCCGCGCGGCAATGGCCTCTTTGTCGGCCCCGACGCACGGTACATGATAAGCCATAAGCTATCTCCCCCAATGTGGCGGCGCAATAAATTGCGCCTGTTGTTATCTCCCCAGTCGGTCTTTGCGTCTCAGGTAATAGCCCGTCAGCAAGCCGAAAATGACGATCATCGCGATCAGCGCGAACCACGCCAGGAACAGGTGTCCGGTATCCTGGCCGTAAGGGAAAGGCGCGGAGACGTTATGCACCTGGCCGTAGCGATCGATGGTTTGATAGCCCATCGGCCCCGGCTGTAGATTCACCGTTGACCCCATACCGACCATCGACCAGCGCATCGCAATAAACGCGCCCAGTACTTGCGCGAAGCCGCTCAATTGAAATACCACGCCAGAAAACAGGATCTGGAAGATCAGAATCACCGGGATGATGCTGTTCGCCTGGTCACTGTTGGCCGTCAGGGACGAGATCAGGAGGCCGATCATCAGACCGACCAGCGAGGTGAGCGAGAGCGTGACGTAGATTTCCAGCGGGGGAGGCAGCATAATGCTGGTCTGAAAAGGTGCGATGGCATTGACGGCGATGACCAGAATGGCGCATTGGAACAAGGAAAGCACGCCCAGGATGACGATCTTCGAGAAGAGGTAGGGCATGATGCCCAGGTTGACCATGCGCTCGCGGCGGTAGATCGGCAGTTCCTTGACGATTTCACGGGCGGAATTATTGCAGCCGAAGAGGACGGCCACGAACGACATGATAAACAGTACCTCCTGCGCGTCGATGGGCAGGTTGTCGCCTGAGAACGATTTCAATTTGAGAACAAAGCTGATCAGCAACATCAGAATCAGCGCGATGATCGGCGCCTGGAGCAGCAGCACCAGCAGGTTGACGCGATCATTTTTGAGCAATTCCAGGTAGCGTTCTGAGAGCAGCCTGAATTGCTGCATGGGATTGCCGCGCGGCGGCGTACTTGCCCCAACAGTAGTTGGCGCGACGCGCGGCATTTGAGCGCGCGGCATTGCCACATATTGCTGGTACTGCGGCGATGCCTTGAAGCGCGCCTCGGCCTTTTTCGGAATATCGGGGTCGGCCTCGGTCGGCTCCAATGCATTGTAAATGTCGGCAAAGTCCGCCTGGGAGAAGAACGTTTTGGCCTCGTCGGGCGGGCCAAAATAGGCCAGATGGCCGCCCGGAACCTTGTTGCTGCCGGGGGCCAGAAAGCAGACGTAGTCGCAGAGATTGATGTTGTTGGTGGCGTGCGTCACCAGGATGATGGTATGTCCTTCTCTGTCCGCGATGTTGCGCAGGAGTTGCATCATCTTGCGATCCAGGCCGGGATCAAGTCCTGATGTCGGCTCGTCGAGGAAAAACACATTTGGTTTCGCCAGCAGTTCCATCGCGATAGAAACGCGCTTTTGCTGTCCGCCGGACAACTTGCTGATCAGCAGTTTGCGGCGCGGCGCGATACCCACATCATTCATGACCTCTTCAACGCGCTGCCTGATCTGATCGTTGGTGGTATCGCTGGGCAGGCGCAATTTCGCCGCGTAATAAAGCGCGCGCTCGACCGACAGGTTCTTATGGATAATATCGAATTGCGGTACGTAGCCCAGTTGTGTACTGAAGGAGGCGCGCGTGGCATAATAATCCTGGCCGTTATAGAGAACGTAGCCGGATTTCGCCGGGCGCGTGCCGTTGAGCGCGTCCATCAGCGTCGTCTTGCCCGCGCCGGAGCCGCCGACGAGGGCGACAAATTTGCCGCTCGGAATGGTGATTGAGATGTCGTTCAGCAGGACTTTCGCCTTATCACCCACCTGCACGACATTGATGGCGTCGATGCGGATGCTTTTACTACTGGCGTGCTGCACCAGTTGCGTGTCGGTAAAGGTCAGTTCATAGGGGCCGATGCGGATCACATCCCCTGGTTTGAGCAGGTAGCTGGAGATGCGCTGACCGTTGACATAAACATGATTGGTGCTGCCCCGGTCAATCACGCTGTACGTGTTGCCGGAGCGTTCCAGGCGCGCGTGGTCGCCCGATACCTGCGGGTGGTTGAGTACAACGGTATTGCCGGGGCGGCGACCGATGGTGATAGTCGGCGCGCCCAGCATGATCGGCGGGATATCGGATACCGGAACGCGCACGGCGTTGCTGCCGTCGCGATAGGTCAGTGTGACCAGCGTGCCGTACTCGTTGCCGACGCGGAACACGTCTCCATCGTTCAATATATGGCGAAACTGTTCGTTCCCCTGGTAATGTTTGCCCTGATAGATGATGCCATTGGCCGTATTGGGCCGCGCGGGATGGGGATGAAGCAGTACCAGTTGTCCCTGTTCGCGTTTGATCTGCAAGTGCGATCCAGAAATCACAAGTTCGTCAATCACAATATCGTTGGCAGGCGCTGGCAGGCGTCCAATATTGATGGTCTGCTTGTCCGCCGCGATGGGATAGGATTGTTTCTGGCTGTTGAGGTTGGTGGTGACTTCGATGGTTGCTAAACCTGCTTGAAACGTCTTCCCTGGCTCCGGCGCGAAAACAGTTGGGGACGCGGCGGGCGCTGGCCCCGCTAGAACTGGTCCCGCCCCGCGCTGCCACGCGGGCTGATTGGGAGCGTTGGCCGCGCCCACCAGGAAAAGAAACGTACTGTTGCCGCCCAGCGTAATGTGATCGTGATCCTTCACCGGCTGCTGCTGGCCGGGCTGTAAGAGGGCCTGATTGACAAAGATTTTGTTATTGGGGGAAATGTTTTTGACAAGCCACTGTCCATTCTGGCGCGCAAACTCGGCGTGCTTGCGAGAGATAGAAAGATCGGACTGGTCGGTTTGGACGTCGTTGGTATCATCACGCCCGATGGTCTGGACATCTTTGCTCAGGGCAAAAGTTTGTCCGGACATCGGCCCGCTGACGCATTGCAGGGCCGCGGCGCTGGCTGGCTGATTCATCATAGTTCAACCTCACCTCATCAATAGATTCAGGCGAATGCACTGCCTGTAGGCGCGAAATTCATTATACGGCAGAGCATTGGTTTTGACAATATCCCCTACCTTCTTGAAAGGGTTATTAAAAGACCTTTTCTAGCAATATCCGTGTACCCCTTGACAGATGTTTCATGTAGATATACTCTAATGATCAGATTGTATATATAGGGGAGCGTGCAAGATGACCCATAGAAACCGCCATTCGAGCATTGCCTGGATCGCCCTGACTTTTTGTTGTCTGCTGATTCTCGGCAGTTGCTCGCTCACGCCCAGCGGCAGCGCCTATCTTTCGCCTATTCCTACGGCGTCACCGACATTCGCGCACCCCATTACTGTCGTACCTTTGCCCACGGCGACGCCTCCCTCTATCGCCGACCTGGCGGCGCGCATCACACAGAACATGACGCTGCAAGAGAAGTTGGGGCAGATGACCATTGTCGAGTTCTACGGCTCCACGCTCAACTCCGACCTGCAATCGATGATCCTAAAATATCATATCGGCGGCGTGCTGATCGAAAATAAGAACGGCAACGCGCAAAACCGCACGCAACTGGTCACGCTCAACCAGGGGATGCAGAAGATAGCGCCGATCCCGCTCTTCATCAGCACCGACTTTGAGGGCGGCTACGTGAACGAACTGGTGCAGATCACAGGCCCGCGCGAGTCAGAGCAGCAGATCGGCGCGACGGGCAATACGCAGGTGGCCTATAGCGCCGGGCGCAGCGCCGCCTCCGACCTGACCTCGCTCGGCCTCAACCTCAACTTCATGCCCATCGTTGATGTGCTGACCAACCCCAACAATCCCGGTCTGCCCATGCGTACCTTCGGCAATAACCCGACCATTGTGACCGCGATGGGGCAGGCATACCTCAAAGGTCTGACTGCTGGCGGCGTGATCGGCTGCCTCAAACATTTCCCTGGCCTGGGCAGCGCCACCGTCGATCCCCATCTCTCGTTGCCCTACATGAACCGCAGCCTTGCTACTTTGAATGCCGTTGATTTCGTCCCTTACCGCACGATGATCAACGAGGGCATGGTGCCGATGGTAATGGTGACGCACATCATGAACCCGCAGCTTGACCCAAAGCTGCCCACGTCTCTCTCTCCCAACGTCGTGACGGGCCTGCTGCGCAATCAACTGCACTTCAAAGGCGTGATCATCAGCGACACGTTATGGATGGGCGGCATCAGCAACACCTATCCCTTGCCGCAGGCGGCAGTGCTGGCCGTCAAAGCCGGTGAAGACCTGATCCTCGGCCCGCGCGGCCTCACCGATACGCAGAACATGCTCAATGGCCTCTATCAGGCCGTCACAAGCGGCCAGATCAGCGTGAACACGATCAACGCTTCCGTCGAGCGCATCCTGGAGCTCAAGATGCAGTACAAAGTCATCCCCTACGCCGAGGCGTTAAAGTTGGCCCGCAGCGACGTAAGCGCGGAAACCAGCACGCCGGGAACGGGGATGATCAATCACACGGTGAGCGGAGAAAGCGCGGCAAATGTGGGGAACGCGGATGTGAGGAGAGCTTATTAATATGCTGTGATAATTGTATCAGCAAATCTCTCGCTCGGACTCTTTGCCCACGTTCGCAAATTCAATGATACTGCCTTCTGCCACCGGAATTTGCCAATAGTGCAGCCGCCAGCCCGCGCCGTGTTGCTGGAGCATCAGACGCCATGCTCTGGCGTCGTCGCCATCGCGTACAAGCTGTTGGCTATTAGCTGCTTCGCTCTTTCTAAATGCATGCAAGTGATAGCCCCGTATATCTCTGGCTTTGTCAGCGATTATATCAGCGGCGGCGCGAATAATGCTTCGCAGTAGTGTTGTATTGGCATCCAACCCACGCTCATTCACCGATTCGATAAAGCGCGGCCCCAGGCGGAACGAAGGATATATATTGGTAGGACTGGATTGCCCGTTTCTGTATTGTTGTTTAATGGCGTAAATGATTCCTTGCTCGCCTTTTGCCCATATCTCGATGATATCGATAAGCGGTAATAGATCGTTTGGCGTAATGACCAAAGGGAATGTTTGAGAAATCCTATTCTCGGCATCGCGCACAAATTCAGGAAGACAGTTGAGAATGACGACCGATACACTGATCTCTTTTGCGCCGTTCGCTAATGAAAGCGTCGCTATAAGCAGCTCTTGTCCAAGAGGAAATGCTATATGTTTGCAAGCGCAGCAATGAACAAGCAGCAGTTGCAGGTTAGCGCGTATAGCGTTGGGCCAGTGAGCTACAAATTGATCTGGCCTGATAACAATAGAGTTTATCTCCGGCTCTATATCGTATTCCAGGCGTTTCAGTTGATCTTTTAGATCAAGCTCTTCGTTGCGGAAAAAATCATTGACGCGCCTCGCTATCTGTTGAGGATTGATATTGAGTTGGTATTTTTTCTCCCAGTTACGTAATACGCCAAAACTTGGGAATCGTCCGCTATCCTGTAAATCATCGGTCGCTTCCACTGAATGGAGCCAGTTGAAAGGTGCAGTAAGGGCTTCTTGCAGCCAGATAGTAAGACCTGACAGCCACTTTTCCACCTCATCCTTGCTGGCATCGTCAGCGGGCGTCATGACGATTACCGGATCAACGAAAATATTAGCCATTGCTTGCTTTTTTTGCTCGTTTCTTCAAACTTGCGCGGGTGATTCTGTCTTCTTGCAGCATGGTCTCGTCAAAAAAGCCATCCGGCCAGTTGAGGATGTTGCCTTGTGGTGATATCTGGACAGGTTCAAATTTTGCCGCGCCCTGCT
>DATLSW010000191.1:0-3836 GCA_035533955.1 Ktedonobacteraceae bacterium
TGTGAATGTCTCTCGAAAACATCAGAAGGGTCAGGTTTGCTCAAAATAAGCGAACGAGCATTAGAAAGTAATCACCACATGACAAAACACTCCATACATCTAACAGGCGAAGAGAGAGATGGATGCTTTTCCTCTTTCACCCCTGGGCCAACGCTCTACTATGCGCTGGTGCATGAGTTTGGGCGTTCGATAGTAGAAGACGCATTTGATAGCTTTTTGGGCGAGGAAGAAAGCAGTAACCTCTCAATGCTATGAACTCACAACTTCAATCCTGATCTGATCTCTGGACAGATCTACGCAAGCCCTAGCAGGATGGCATCGCGGCCCAGGCAGGCGGGTATGATCTCTACGCGCGTGGCAATGGCGGAGGTCGGCTGGAGCGTGGCATGGATAGCTGATGGCAAGAGATCATAGGCGCTGATAGTCTCTCCGCCCAGGATGATCATGTCCGGCTCCAGCAGGTTGATATATTGCGTCATGGCCGCGCTCAACCAGCGGCTCACTTCACCGAAGATGCGCGTGGCGACGGCGTCACCGCGCCGCGCTTCTTCGGCGATTATGTGCGGAATACCAATGGCGCGGTCGAGCAGGCGGCGCGCCAGCGCGGTCTCTTCGCCGCGCTGCAAGGCTCGCTGCACCATTTTCTGCATGGCATCGAGCGAGACAAGCGAGTTGATGCAGCCGCGTTTGCCACAACTACAGCGCGGCCCGCTCGCCGCGACGAGCAAATGGCTGACGTGGCCGACGCACGAATGAATGGGACGCGCCAGCTCGCCATCAACGGCCAGCGCCGCGCCCACCACAGCGTTCACCGTCAAGAAAAGCAGGCGGCGCGCATCTCGTCCTTTGCCGGCCCCAAAACGGTACTCGCCTAACAGGGTCGCGTCAACATCCACCAGGAGCCGCACCGGGAGGTTATAGCGCGTCTCCAGCAATGCGCACAGGGGAAAGCCGTTCAGCGCGGGCAGCATGGGAACCGACAAAGAACGGCGCGCGTCTTCATCAAGTGAGCCAGGGAGGCTGATGGCGATGCCTTGAACGCGCCAATGCCCGGCCCTGGCAAGAGCCAGCATCTCCTCGATGGCGCGCAAATATGGATCGAGAGTCGCGCCGATGGTGCGACCTCTGAGCATCTTGATAGGGCAGCGGCGCAGGATGCTGCCCTGGCAGTCAATCAAGGCTGCCTCGGATTGCGCGGCCATGCTTACCCCCACAACGACGCTCTTGCCTGTCCCCATCATTTCTCAATTCCAGCATTTGCATAGAACTTACGTTCTATAATCAGCAGGCTTACAGGAACGGCTACAGGAACAATTAGCTCACAGGTGTATTCTAACTATAGTTCGCGATCAGAACATTTGTCAAGAGCAGGCGTTCAGAATTTTTGTCCTACCCCATTCATTAGGGGAATCCCGTAGGGGCGTGGGTCGTTATTATTGCGTCCCTCCACTTGGCATGGTACAGTATTACAAGAGCAAGAAAACACCGTTTCACGTCTCTATAGATGAGCTAAGGAGTATATTGTGTCTACTAACGATCGTGAAAACACTGGCCGAGGCACGCCGCGAGCGCCTATCGTCGGGCAGGGACATGGGCTTTCCGATGAAGAGGGGGAAATGATCCAGCAGATGATTCGCGAGGAGCAGCATTCGGCGCGCGAGCTGTTTATCCCCGCGCAAGACCTGGATGCCGGGGCCACCACCACCATGTCGCCCGCGACCGCGCTGGTGATCGAGGAAAGCAAATTACGGCAAATTTTGCAAATGTTCAATCGCGACTATCTTTACGGACAGGGCCGCTTCGATGAATACCGCGATGGACTGATCCTGAAATGGGGCGACGGTTATTCGCGCATACATATCTGGGCTACGGTGGAAAATGGCAACCTGATTTTTGAGACCAGCCACTACAAAAAATGCGACAAGCCATACTGCACCGGCACGCATCATGTGTTAACGCGCGAACAATATATGAACTGGGATCTGCTGAACCAGGAACTCGGCGATCGCTTTCGCCGTCCCGTGCAAGAGCGCACGGAAGATTAATGGTATCATGTCATTCTGAGCGCAGCGAAGAATCCGGGGCCATCGATTGATCTGGCTCGCTTGAGATTCTTCGCTGCGCTCAGAATGACATCCCGGAGGGTGTTATTCATAGCATGACCACTACTATTCTCGCGCTGGAAAAAGATCTCTTCTTCGCGGTAAAGATACGCGACACGCTGCAACACCAGGGGATGAGCGTCATCACGGCGCGCACGCTGGCCGCCTTCGAGCAGCGACTTGCCGCCGAGGGCGATGAGCGGCCATCGCTGGTGATCGTGAATACCGCGACGCAGGGCGTGGACTGGGCCGCGGCGATCCGGCAGGCGCGCGCCAGCGGCTATCCGGTGCTGGCCTTTGGCTCGCACATGGACCTGGACGCGCGCGCAAAGGCGCTCGAGGCCGGAGCGCAGCGTGTCGTCGCCAACTCCAAATTCACCAGCGACATGATCGGCCTGGTGCAGCGAATGCTCGTCGCGCCGGACGATCCGGGGTAATATCAAATTCCATGATGTAATTTCCCAGGGCAACCGCAAGGGTTTGCCCCTACCCTTCCTTGAGTTCTTCGTCGAAGAAGAGTTTGACCTGGCGAATATCAGAGGTGCGGCGCGCGGGCGGCAGCGCGTCCAGTACCAGTTTACCATAGCCTTTCGTATAGAGGCGCACATCGAGGATCGCCATCACGCCGCGATCATCGCGCGCGCGCAGCAGGCGGCCCAGCCCTTGCTTGAGGCGCAGCACGGCCTGCGGCAGCACATAGGTGCCGAACCAGTTTTCGCCCGCCGCCTTCATCTGCGCCACCCGCGCCTCGTGAACCGGGTCATCCGGCGGATCGAAGGGCAATTTGTCGATTACCACCAGCGAGAGCGCGTCTCCGGCAATATCGACGCCCTCCCAGAAACTCTTTAAGCCGAAGAGAACCGATCCCTGCTCCGCGCGAAAGCGGCGCGTCAATTCGAGGCGCGACAGATCGCCCTGTTTGAGCAGGGGAAAATCGAGATGCGGGGCCATCAACTCGAATGACAGGTCGAGCGCGCGTTTGCTGGAGAAGAGCAGGAAGGCCCGTCCGCGCGAGGACTTGACCAGGTCATACATCCTACGCGCCAGGGCTGTGATGTATTGCTCCGAGCCAGCGCCATAGGCTGGCTCCGGCAGATCGCGCGGCACGTAGAGCAGCGCGTTGTTTTCGTAATCGAAGGTAAGCGGCAAAATGCGCTCCTGCACGTCGGGATAATTGCCGGTATCGAGGCCGACGCGGCGGCGAAAGTAGGCAAAGCCTGGCCCTTTGCTGTCCTCCGTGGTGCTGCCAATCGTCGCCAGCGTGGCCGAGGTGCAGATCACGTTGCTCTTGTTAAAGAGGCGTTCGCGCAGCCACTCCGACACTTCCAACGGCGCGGCT
This sequence comes from Ktedonobacteraceae bacterium, assembly GCA_035533955.1. Lineage (GTDB taxonomy): Bacteria > Chloroflexota > Ktedonobacteria > Ktedonobacterales > Ktedonobacteraceae > CADDZH01. The sequence continues at coordinate 3,442 of DATLSW010000191.1, forward strand.
GATACCTGCAACTGGTTGCCACGCTGCCCGCCTGTCGTCACACGCTCGACATAGTAGACGAAGCGCTGGCGGTCGGCCACCGAAAAGACGGTACGCATATTCTCGGACAGGTTTTGCGTGCGCTTGACCAGCTTGTTATACAACTGCTCATCTTTTTCGGTCAGATTGATCGGCTTATGCTTGATGAGCGAGTTTGCCAGGTCGCCAATGACGGTGGCGAGCTTCAGCCCATCTTCGAGCGGCTCCAGCAAATTGGCGCGCCCTTTAAACCCTGGATCGGCCACCGCGTGCAACTGCTCCCACGCCTTTCCCAACGCCGCCTCGGCGTCATCCTGCAAGCTGACCTGGCTGTGATCCTTGAGCATTCGCTGATTGAGCAGCGTGCGCACCGAATT
>DATLSW010000192.1:0-2915 GCA_035533955.1 Ktedonobacteraceae bacterium
GCCGGGCGTGCCTTTGAGAACGACAAACGGGCGAATGCCCTCGCGTCCCAGGCTCTTGTCGATGGTAGCGAAAGTAACAACTACATCCGCGCGCGCGCCATTGGTGATGTAGTGCTTATGCCCGTTGATCACCCACTCGTCGCCCTCGAGGCGCGCCGTGGTGGACATGCCGGCCACATCGGAGCCGATGCCTGGCTCGGTCAAGGCCAGCGCGCCCCAGTGCAATTGTCCATCCATATAGGGGCCGAGGAAGCGTATCTGCTGCTCCTGCGTCCCCTGCGAGAGGATCGGCGGCGCGGCCAGTCCCGGCCCTGGAATAGCGGTTGACAGCGCGGCGTCGCCCCAGGCCATCTCTTCCTGGGAAAGCAACGATAGCACGTTGTCCTGCTTCTCTTCCTCCGCCTGTCCCTGCGTGCGCGCCTGCGCCGCCGCACCGCCCCAGAAGCGGCGCTGCATATTCCAGAAAAACGACTCTGGAATCTTCTCGCTGCGCTCGCATTCCAGTGAAATAGGTCGCATCTCTTCCAGGGCAACCTGGTGAGCATACTCGCGCGCCGCCACTTGCGCTTTGCTAAGCGTAAAATTTATCATCTTTGCTGCTCCCTAGTCCATCGCTGCCGCGTTACGCATCCACATCTCGGCGGGATGATCCTGCATGAAGCCCGCGCCGCCCATGATCTGCACCGCGTCAATAGTGGCCGACTTCGCCAGCTTCACCGCCTGCCGCTGCGCCGCCCCGGCTTCCTGTACCAGCGTCTCCGGCTCCGCCTGCTGATCCCAGCTTGCCGCCGCGCGCCACAAGAGCAGCCGCGCCGCATCCAGCTTCATCGCCATCTCCGAGATCATGAAGGCGATGCCCTGGTACGAAACGATAGGACGGCCAAAAGCGATGCGCTCTTTGGCATAGGCGCTCGCGTATTCGAGGGCGGCCCTGGCCGCGCCGCAGGCCACACCCGCGCGCAACATCTGGTAGAGCGTCGCGGCGCGAATCACGCCGCTGTCGCCGGGCTGGCCCAACATTTCCTCGCCTGGAACCTGCACCTGCTCCAGCCGCAAGGACGCGCTCGGAGCGGCGATCAGACCCAACTTCTGCGCGTCATCGCTGATGTGCAGCCCTTCAAGAATGGCGGGTACAACCAGGGCGCATAGACCTTCGCTGCCACTCGTCCCTTCCAGACGTGCCAGCACGACGCGCGGCGTGGATTGGCTGCCGTAAATCACGTCGCGCTTCGTTCCGCTCAGGCTATAGCCGTCTCCCGTAGCGCGTACCGCTGCCGTAACTTCGTCGAGCGTGTAGCCGCCGGTGCGCTCGGCAAAGGCAAAGCTGCCAAGTTCGTTGGGACCGTCATCAGTGCAGAACGGCGGGATGTAGCGTTCCTGCTGGCTCCTGTCGCCCGCCAGCATGACCGCGAGCGGCCCCATCATGGAGCCGATGATGTTCGTCGCCAGCCCGCTATCGCCGAAACCAAGTTCTTCGGCAATGAGCGCGTATGTCACTGCCTCGATGGAGCCGGAGCCACCGAGATCTTCGGGAAACGGTGTCGTCAGGCCCGTTTGTGCCAGGGTGCGCGCCAGTTCCGGCGGCATATCGCCGCGCTGCTCGGCCTCGCGTCCGCGCGGACGCAGTTCATCGAGCGCGAGGCTGCGCGCTAAACGCCGTATTTCTTCCTGCTCTTCTGTGGGAGCAAAGTTGAGCATACGAGTTATATCCTTTCGATGATCGTGCCGTTCGCCATGCCACCGCCCTCGCACATCGTCTGCAAGCCGTATCGACCGCCGCTGCGCTCCAGCTCGTTGAGCAAGAACGTCATCAGGCGCGCGCCGGACATACCTAACGGATGGCCGAGGGCGACCGCCCCGCCGTTGACGTTGACTTTGCTGAGGTCGGCGTGCGTCTCGCGCTGCCAGGCCAGCACGACGCTGGCGAAGGCTTCGTTGATCTCGACCAGGTCGATCTGATCCAGCGTCAAACCGGCGCGATCCAGCGCCCTGAACGTGGCCGGAATGGGCGCGGTAAGCATGAGGATTGGATCGTTGGCCGCCAGGGAAAACGAGACGAAGCGCGCGCGTGGCCTCAACCCAAGCCTTTCGGCGGTAGCGCGCTCCATGATCAGCAGCGCCGCCGCGCCGTCGCTGATCTGCGACGAGTTGCCAGCCGTGATCAGGCCGTCTGGCTTGAATGACGGCTTGAGGCTCGCCAGTTTTTCTAAGCTGGTATCAGCGCGAATGCCTTCATCTCGTTCAAACAGGCTCGTGCTGCCATCCTCGTTCTTGACGGTGACGGGGAGAATCTGGCTCTTAAAGCGGCCTTCGGCGGTGGCGCGCGCCGCTCGGCGGTGGCTCTCCAGACTGAAAGCGTCCAGTTCTTCGCGGCCGATCTCCCATTTTTGCGCGATCAGGTCGGCGCTGATGCCCTGGTGAACCAGCCCGTTGTCGTAGCGGCGCAGCATCTGCGGGCCAAACGGCGTGCCTGGCCCCTGCGAAGACGCGCCCATCGGCACCCTGGTCATCGACTCGACTCCGCCCGCGATGACAATATCATACGCGCCGCTGATGACACCCTGCGCGGCGAAGTGGATGGCCTGCTGGCTCGATCCACATTGCCGATCGACCGTCGTGCCGGGTACAGACTCCGGGAAGCCAGCCGCCAGCGCGGCATTGCGCCCGACGTTCAAACTCTGCTCGCCTACCTGGCCGACGCAGCCAATAATGACGTCCTCGACCAAACCCGCGTCGATGCCTGGCTGCTCCACCAGAGCCGACAACACCTGCGCCATCAAATCGACGGGATGCCAGTCCTTCAATTTTCCGTTCCTGCGCCCGACGGCGGTGCGCAAGGCTCCCACAATCACTGCTTCGCGTTGTGCCATAATGTCTCCTTTGGATAATTTTACATTTCTCTCTATCTGATAGCC
>DATLSW010000193.1:0-3708 GCA_035533955.1 Ktedonobacteraceae bacterium
AGCGAAACAGGCAGCGACGGGCGTCCCATCATGACGGGCGTTGTCGCCAGCAACGGTTGGCGCTACCTGGGGCGAGCAATCATCCTGACCACGGGAACCTTCATCAACGGGCGACTCGTCGTCGGCGACAAGACGCAGCCAGGCGGGCGCGCGGGCGAAGGCCCGGCCCTGGGCATCTCCGACTCGCTGCGCGCGCTAGGGCTGACCATCCGCCGTTTCAAGACCGGCACGCCGCCGCGCGTCGATGCCCGCACCATCGATTTTAGCCAGGCTACGCCACAGCCGGGCAGTCGCGTCCCCCTGCACTTCTCGCAGGATACTACAGCGCGTGCGGATGTGCAGCTTCCCGGCACGCGCCCGAATCCCATCTATCCGGTGACTGACGAGGATCTGCATGGCTGGCGGCCACAACTTCCCTGCTATCTTGTCCACACCGACGAAGGCACGCACCAGATCATTCGCAGCAACCTGCATCGCTCCCCGCTCTACACGGGCGTGATCGAAGGCATCGGGCCGCGCTACTGCCCTTCCATCGAAGACAAAATCGTACGCTTTGCCGACAAGAGCGCGCACCAGGTCTTCCTGGAGCCGGAAGGTTGGCGCACCGGCGAAGTCTATGTGCAGGGCATGAACACCAGCCTGCCGGAAGATGTGCAGCTCGCCATGCTGCGCAGCATCCCCGCCCTGGCGCGCGCCGAAATCATGCGTTTCGGCTACGCCGTCGAATATGACTACGTGCCGCCGGAACAACTCTTCCCGACGCTCCAGACAAAGCCCGTGGCGGGCCTCTTCCTGGCCGGCCAGATCAACGGTACATCCGGCTACGAGGAAGCCGCCGCGCAGGGCATCATGGCCGGCATCAACGCCGCCCTCTACGCGCGCGGCGGGGCTCCTTTCGTGCTGGGACGGCATGAAGCCTACATCGGCGTGCTGATCGACGATCTGGTGACGCGCCCGATGAGCGAGCCGTATCGCTTGCACACCTCGCGCGCCGAATATCGCCTGCTGCTGCGTCCCGACAGCGCCGACTTGCGCCTGAGCGATTACGCCTGCCGCTTCGGCCTCATCGACGAAGCGCGCTATGGCAAAGTACAGGAGAAACGCGCGCAAATCCAGCGCGCGCTCACTGACCTGGATCGTGTGATCTTCACTTCCGCTCGTATCATCGAAACCGCCGCCCAGGAAGTCGGCATCATGCCGCTGGGGCAGATGCTGAGCGCGCGTGAAGTGCTGCGCCGCCAGAACGTGTGCTATATGCAGGTAGAGCAACTCTCGCGGCGCGTCTGCGCCGCTCCATTGCCCGCGTTGCCGGTGGAGACCGCCGACGAAGTCGAACTACAGGTGAAATATGAAGCCTATGTGCGCAAACAGGAGCAGATGGTTCACCGCTCAAAGCGGCTGGAGGAACAATTGATCCCGCTATCCGTCGATTACCCGGCTATTCCTCACATGCGTACTCAGGCGCGCCAGAAGCTCACGCTTATGCGACCGCGTACCGTGGGGCAGGCTGCGCGTGTGGAGGGTGTGACTCCAGCGGATATCGCTATCTTGATGATCTACCTGGAAAAACAACGGGCTTCACGCGGTACTACTTGACAACTCGTTCGTTAGAAATGTAGTATGGAACTGCATCACATGCCAACACATATCAATAAATGATAATGACCTGGGCCACGCGCTAAGCGACCGCCCACTGACTTCACAGTCGCGCTTAACAAGCCTTGCCAGGGCATAGAAGTCTCTCCCCGACTTCTCTCCTGAGCTTCGCGGTGGCCGGGTCTATCGACATGAAGGGAACAGGGTTATGACACTATTGCCATACGCCAACCTGCACCTGCTAAAGAAAAAGCCTGGGGAGGACGATCATGTACATTCTTGTCGTCGATGACAATCAGTTCGGCAATGCGCTGGTACATTTCGTTCTGAACAAAGAAGGCTATGAAGTTGAGACACTGGAGAATCCTCGCCTGGCTATGCAGGTTATCCAGAGACGCGAACCAGACTTACTGATCCTTGACGTCGCCATGCCCTATATGGACGGCTTCGAGTTCTCCAGAAAGCTGCGCGCGGATGGCTACGACATCCCGATCATCTTTATGACGGCCAAAGACTCTATCGAGGATAAACTTTATGGCTTCCGCATTGGGGCTGAAGACTACATTTGTAAGCCGTTCAACCACCAGGAAATGGTAGCGCGCGTTCAGGCCATCATGCGACGTGTCAAAAAGAGCGCCAGCGCGGGCAACGACAGCATTCGCTGCGGCCAATTTGAACTCTTTCCAGCAGACTTGAAAGTCGCTACTCCAGAACGCCCTTCTATTTTTCTTACACCCAAAGAGATGCAAGTTCTTCGCATGTTGATGATCCAACCCGGCCAGGTGGTGACGCGCGAAAGCCTGCTCGCGGAAATATGGAACGAAGACGAAAGCAACAGCAATATCGTCGATGTCTATGTCCGCCGCTTGCGCCGCAAATTGGAACGTCATGCGAACAAGCCCGAACATATTCTTTCCATCCGTGGCATTGGCTACAAATTTGTCGAAAAGTAGAGGGGAGAAGTGTTGTGTCATCACAACTCAAACATAGCCAGGCCGCTCAAGCGCTGGCTCAAGATACTGACGTGGAGATCGCTGTGCCGCCAGTAAACGCGCACCGGAACGAAAAAAGAGAACTATTCGCCAGTGTCGACGAGCAACCTGCCTGGCACATTACTAACGAGCAAAGCCGCAATCATTGGGAAGCGTTGATCGCCTGCGCGACCGACGCCATGTTCATTCTGGATGAGCAGTTTTCCATCCTTGATCTCAACCCAGCCGCTTGCAGCTCGCTTGGCCTCGCGCGTTCAGAGGCTACAGGACGCTGTTGCTCTGACGTTCTCAGGTGCCGCAACCTCAACAAAGTCCCCCTCTGCGGCACCTCCAACTGTCCCCTACAGCGCACTTATACGCTCGATCAGCCCCTGACAAATGAAGAATTGTTCCTGGCTGACAACCTTGAGGTCTCGATCAGCGCCACGCCCTTCACCAACGCCAGTGGGCAACGCGAAGCCGCGTTCATTGCTCGCGATTTGACGGCTCTGCACGTCGCCAACCGCGTGCGCTCCAATTTTGTCTCGATGGTTTCGCACGAACTGCGCACGCCTTTGAACTCCGTGCAAGGCTTTGTCGATCTGCTCATACAGGGACATATGGGCAGGCTGAACAGCGAACAAAAAAAATATCTTGGCTACGCTCAGGAAGGCGTCCAGCAATTGGTCGCTATCGTCGAAGACATCCTTTTCTTGACGCGATCCGATGTTGGACAGTTCGAGATCAAGCCTCGCAAGTCTAACTTCCGCGATCTCGCTCGCCAGGCCATCAGCGGTCTGGAACTGCAAGCGCGCAAGGCCGGCGTCATTCTCAGAAAAGATATTGCTTCGCCCATGCCTGATCTCTATAGCGATCCGCAGCGTATTAAACAGGTGCTGGACAATCTCTTGATCAACGCCATCAAGTTCACTCCACCGGGCGGCACGGTTACATTAGGCGCGCGCCCGTACAACGAGCAATTCGCCCTGATCTCGGTGAACGATACCGGCTACGGCATCGCCGAAGGCGATCGCCCGCATATCTTCGAGCGGTTCTACCAGTCCGAAAACCACCAGCAATCTCGCATCGGCGGCTACGGCCTCGGCCTCGCTATCGCCAAACTCATTGTCGAGCAGCACGG
>DATLSW010000194.1:0-3127 GCA_035533955.1 Ktedonobacteraceae bacterium
GGCCAATTTGTGTGCTACTCAGGCGCAGGTTGCTGTAGCCGAAAGTTGTATAGGAAAGACCAAAGCCAAACGGGAACAAGGGCGTGATGTCCTTCTTCTCATAATAGCGATAGCCGACGAACAGACCTTCGCCATAGTAGACGCGACCATTTTCGCCAGGGTAGTTGATAAAGGCAGGATTGTCCTCCAGGCGCGCGGGGAACGTCTGACTCAGTTTGCCCGATGGCGTAACATCGCCAAAGAGAACGTCGGCGATGGCGTTGCCGCATTCCTGGCCTGGATACCATGCCTGCGCCACGGCTGCAACACGATCCAGCCAGGGCATGGTAATGGGCGATCCGGTGTTGAGGATCACAACGGTATGCTTGTTCGCAGCCGCGACTTGCTCGATCAGCGCGGCCTGCTCGCCCACCAGTTCCATGTCGGGCCGATCAAAACCCTCGCTCTCCCACTCGTTGCTCAATCCCACACATATCAGTGCGACATCCGCTGCCGCCGCCAGTCGCGCCGCGCGTTCCAGCGCATCGGCGGGAAGTTGCAAGAGGCAGCCGAGGTGCATGGCGGTCAGGGGAACCATCGCGTTCTTACTCAACTCGATAGCGAATTCGTAGGCGCGCCCGGCTTCCAGGTCGATAGTGTCTTTGACTTCAATCGTGCCAATGCCGTAGTATGACTCACCGGCAGTCTGCTGCGTCCAGTCATCGATCACTTCTCGTCCATCAATAAAAAAGCGGCTCAGGCCCGCGCTGACCAGCCCGAAGATATAGGTTCCCGTCTCTTGTGGCATGAACCAGCCACTACAACGTACCGAAAACTGCCGCGCATCGACGCCTTCCGGAACCTGACCGAGCCAGTAGAGCTCAGTTGCCCCGGTTCGCGTCGTCAAGACTGGCGCGCCAGAAAGATCGGCGTTGTTGAAAAATTCCAGGATAAGGCCGCGCTCCGTCCTTTCTCTGTCAGGACTAAGCAGGCTGCTATCGAGCAAAGGAAGCAGCTTATGATTAGTGCAGCCCGGCTCGTAGCCAACGCTTATGCCATCACCCGCGCTGGCTGTAATGCCAGCGAAAGGTGTGATAGCATAATGCGGATTGACCGTTGAGCTTCCGCCGCCCATAATGCGCGCCGTTTTCGCGTTCGGGCCGATTATTGCCAGCGAGCGCAGCGTTTCGCGCCGCAGAGGGAGAACATCATGCTCATTCTTGAGCAAGACAACGCCTTCGGCGGCCGCTTCCCGCGCCAATGCGCGATGTTCGGGACGGTCGATGGCCTGCTCCGGCGTCGTTGCGCGCTGCGTAAACATCCCCGCTTTGTCGATCAGTTGCAGGACGCGGCGCGCTCGTTCATCAATAATTGCTTCATTCACCTCGCTGTCTTTGACGGCTTGCAGCAAACTCTCTCCGCGCCAGATGGCGGGGCCGGGCATTTCCAGGTCGAGGCCCGCGTTCACAGAAGCGGCGGTACTTTTCGTGCCGTACCAGTCAGACATGATCAGGCCATCGAAACCCCATTCATCCCTAAGAATGCGTGTTAGCGTATCCGCGTTTTCGCTGGCGTACACGCCGTTAACCTTGTTGTACGAGGCCATCACCGCCCACACACCCGCCTCCTGCACCGCCGCTTTGAAGGGGACAAGGTAGATTTCGCGCAGCGCGCGCTCGTGAACTTCGGAACTGATCGTATGACGCTCAAACTCGGAGTCGTTGCAGATGAAATGCTTGACTGTCGCTCCGACGCCCTGGCTCTGGACGCCGTTGATGTAAGCGACGGCCATGCGCGCGGACAGATACGGGTCTTCGGAGAAGCATTCAAAATTGCGCCCGTTCAGAGGTGAGCGGTGAATATTGACTGTGGGCGCGAGCAGAACGCGCGCGCCCTTGCTCAGCGTCTCTTGCGCCAGCGCCTGCCCGACGCGCTCGACCAGTTCCGTGTTCCACGTCGCGGCCAGCGCGATGCCGACCGGGAAACAGGCTGCTGTCAGGCTGTTCGCGGATCTGCCGCTGCCGCGCGCGCCGTTGGGGCCATCCGTCATTTTCAGCGAGGGGATGTCGAGTCGCTCAACGGGGACGGTATGCCACATGTCAACCCCGGCCAGCAGCGCCGCCTTTTCCTGGAGCGTCATCTGGCCCAACAGGCTGTCAATGAATTCACTCATAAAACCAGTACCTTTCCAATTGCGAATAGTGATGGGAATGCGGTAGCGCGTCACGCGCTGCTCATCTTATCCATTATCGCACGGCCCGGCTCTATCGAGAAATACCCTGGCGGCGATACGCATTTCGTGTACATAATGAAGGGACAACATCACTACTCAGAACTCCTGGCGGCTTGCCAGGCAGGTGGGAAAAGGAAGAGAAACACCGGTGAGAATCGTAGCCATTCGGACAGTCAACTATATTGGAGATGCGTTATTCGTCTTTCCTACGCTCGCGGCTTTACGGGCGAAGTATCCACAGGCGCATATGACGCTGGTGAGTTATCGGCCTGTCTTGCCTCTGGCTCAAGCCTGGGGACTGGCGGATGAGGTCTTCGATTGTGAGGAAGAGCGGTGGAAGGCAATCTCAGCGCCTGTGGGTATTTACCGTGATGATGTACGAGCTGTCCTCAAGAGTACCGATTGCGTGATCTATTGGGATATCGATACTCATGGAACAGTGACATTGAATTTGCGCGAGGCAGGCGTCAAAGATATTTTTGTGGCGCCTGAATCTCCGGTTGACATCGGCGAGATGCATATTGCTGATTTCATGCCGAAGGCGGTTGGGCTGCAAGGTCTGGGCATCGAACATGTCCTTGCCGCCTACGTTCCTCCGCGTTGGCATGGCAGCAATGGCTTCTGTCTTTTTCAACCTCCCATAGCCATCCATCCTGGTTCGACGGACGCCAGGAGGCGCTGGCCGGCCCACTCTTTCGCGGGGGTTATCAATGCTCTTTTGCGCCTGAAATATCCGGTGCTGTTGCTGGCCGGCCCGTCTGAAGCCGAAACGCTGAGATTGGTGCGTCAGCATATCGAGCCGCGCTTGCAGCCGGGGATGCTGACCGTGCTGGAAAATGCGCCACTCTTAAAGGTGGCGGCGCAACTTCAGCAGAGCCGTTTTTTTCTTGGCAACGATTCTGGCATTGGTCATCT
>DATLSW010000195.1:0-5462 GCA_035533955.1 Ktedonobacteraceae bacterium
GCCAATAACATCATCTCCGTTGACGCGCAGCACGACATCTTCCGTTTCTGGATCAACGGCAAGCCCATCGGCTTGCCTGTCTCAGATACATCATCATCCGCGTTCTCCACGGGCGAAATCGGCCTCTACGTTGAGGAGCAGGGAACCAAAGTGGCCTTTTCGCGCCTCTTTATGAACTCCGCGACCTGACCTGCGCATTGTTCTGTTTTGCGAATATTCCTTATTGCGAAAAACTTGCAATAAGGAACGTTTCATGGTATCATTTTTGTGTCACATACTGATCGTAGGTTCGCTGCCGTAGGAGGATATCATGAGCGCAAACCCTTTAGCTGCCAGCTTTTCACATATTTTCAATGACCGATCGAGTAATATACGCGGGAAGATTATCGGCATATATATCCTGTTAATTGTCTTTAACATTGTCGTGTGGGCGCTGGCTATCGCTGGCTTTGCCGTGAAATATCCAATGCTGCTTGGCACGGCGCTGCTGGCCTATTCCTTTGGCCTGCGTCACGCGGTGGATGCCGATCACATTTCCGCCATCGATAATGTCACGCGCAAATTGATGCAGGAGCGCAAGCGGTCTGTCACGGTCGGCTTTTTCTTCTCGCTGGGCCATTCGACGATCGTCGTTGCGCTCACGGTAGCGATTGCGCTGGCGGCCATTTTCGTGCAGAAAAATATTCCGACCCTGCAAAATGCCGGGGGATTGATTGGGACCTCGGTTTCGGCTTTGTTCCTCTATGTCATCGCTTTTATCAATCTGCTGGTCCTGTGGGAAATCTTCCAGGCTTTCAGGAAAGTGAAGAATGGCGGCGAGTACAACGATCAAACGCTGAATGACTTCTTAGATCAGCGCGGCTTAATGGGACGGTTTTTCCGTCCATTGCTCAAACTGGTCGATCAAGGTTGGAAAATGTATCCCGTTGGCGTGCTGTTTGGCCTGGGCTTTGATACCGCGACCGAAGTTGGCTTGCTTGCTATTGCTGCCGCCGAGGCTGGCAGAGGGCTACCTGTCTGGGCCATCCTGATCTTCCCCGCGTTGTTTACCGCCGGTATGTGCCTGATAGATACTTCCGATGGTATACTTATGCTGGGAGCGTATGGTTGGGCCTTTATGAAGCCGGTGCGCAAACTGTACTACAATCTGAACATCACGCTGATTTCTGTGCTGGTGGCATTCCTGGTAGGGACAATTGAGGCTCTCAGCATCATCGCAATGGAATTTCACCTCACTAACGGCGTGTGGCATTACCTGAACAACCTCGATTTTGGCGTGCTGGGCGGCGTCATCATCGGCCTCTTTATTCTGAGCTGGCTGGTTTCCACGCTGATCTATAAGATCAAAAAGTATGATGATATCGAGGTGTCAGTGACAAAAGCAGGACAGGAGCAGTTGTAGGGCAAAGCAAGTTCTGCCCTACAATCGCTCCTGTCCTGCTTTTGCCATCCTTGGCACGTCCAGCATCAGTACTTCGAGCGCGGTGCGCGGGTTGACGTTCTGATCGAGGCTCTCCATCGTGTTCAGGATCGTTCGTACCATGCGCTCGGCGGCGGCGGGGCCGACTTTAGCCGCGTGCTGTCCGATCACAGTGCGCATGTCGATGTTAATGGTCAAATCAAGGCTGCTGTGCGCGGCCAGCACGATATCGCGCCACCACAGCAGCCACAACTCCAGCAGCGCGCGCGCTTTGTTGCCTTCTGAACTGTATTGCTGCGCGACCTCGAAACGCTGGATCGTACCGGCTGCCGGCAAGGCGATCAACGTTTCGAGCATAGCTTTTCGTTCCGCGAGGAGATCGTCGTTCTCGGCAGCCTGGACAGCCCAGCCCATGCGCCCGGCGGCCAGGGCGGCGATGAGCGCCGCTTCCTCCGGCTCGACATCCCACTGCCGCTCCAGCGCCTGCCTGATCTGCGCGGTGGTCAGCAGATGCAGCGGAATTTGCTGGATACGCGAGAGAATAGTTGGCAACAGCAGGCCGACATCCGGCGCGGTGAGCAGCAACACGACATCCGGTTCCGGCTCTTCCAACGTTTTCAGGAAGCAATTCGCCGCTTGCAGATTCATCTGGTGCGCGCCCTCGATGATGAAGATGTTGCGCCGTCCCTCCAACGTTCTGCGGGCGGCGTCGCTCTGCAAAGCGCGTATCTGCTCGATCAGAATGAACTGTTTATCGGCGGCTTTGGTGATGACGTGCAGATCGGGATGATTGCCGTGCATCACCTTGCGACATGCCAGACACGTATTACACGGCTCCGTCGGAGCGATCGCTGGGTCAGGGCCGCCCGTACAGAGCAGCGTCTGAGCGAAGCGCCGCGCCACGGCGCTTTTGCCGGTATGCTCCGGGCCGGTGAACAAGTAGGCATGGCGCACCTGCTGCGCGATCAACATGCGCCGCAGCAGATTGAGCGCGTGGTCATGGCCGACGATGTTCCATCCTGGCTGGATGGCGTTTGCTGTAGCTGTCATAGCGACATACTACCAGAAATGTTTACTATTGGCAAGGCGAGATCGTGTTTATAACAGTGGCAATAGCTGTTCTTGCATGGTATACTATACAGGGGGCAGCTATATGTTGCCGCATCTGCCGCATCTCTCTCATAGTAGAGAGAGTGTGGGCTATCTGTCCAGAAAAGCCGTGAGCTATGCCGGAGATGGGACTTTTTTCTCTCTGACTGTAGCGTAGCTCACAGCAAATTATGCGCGTATATGCTATGCTAGTGCTGAAAAGCCAATGTACCCGTTTAGGGTTGAAACTTGAATTATCATTATGCGCTTTGTCGTTTTGTATGAATGCACTCATCCGATAGAATCACAGAAGGCCGATGTAACTAATGGATACCTCTATCCGTCTCTACAATACGAATGGTCACTTGCGTGCGGTTATTGATGCCGAGCGCGAGGGGCGACCCACTGTTCCTTTATCGATGGGCGTGAATAGTGGCGCGGATGTTTCTGGCGCGAGCGAACGTGTTATTGATACTCACCCGGAACTGGCTGTCCCTGCTGTGAAAGAGCAGGTGCAGAAGGTAGATATTGCCGATTTCGAGCAAATCTTCCAGCGATTCCAGGCGCCGCTCACCAATTTCATCTTTCACCTGATAGGGAACCGCGAGCAGGCTTATGACCTGACACAAGACGTTTTCGTCAAGGCGTACAAGGCGCTACTGAACGGCACGGTAGTGCAGCCGGGCGCGCTTTCTGCCTGGCTCTATCGCATCGCGGCCAATACGACGACCGATACATTGCGGCGGCGGCGGCTTATTTCATGGCTGCCTCTCTCGTTGTTTAACGAAGATCGCGGCATTGGCGCGGGCGTTCTCTCCGAAGCGGGGGGCGTCGTAAACGATAGCTTCGGCGCGAGCGACGAAGAGGGCATACAACATGGGCGCGCCAGCGCGGTCAGTTCCATGTACGAGCGAGGCGGATATGATGGCAGTCGTTTCGAGAGCCGCGTGGCGGACCGCGAGATTGTCGAGCGCGTCCTCAAACAGTTGCCGCCCAAGTATGCTGTTTGCCTGTGGCTGTACGAACATGACGGATTGTCTTGTGGGGAAATAGCGGGAGTATTGAGTATCAGCGCATCAGCGGTCAAGATGCGGTTGATGCGAGCGCGCGAGCGTTTCATCAATCTCTACAAGCAAGAAGTGAGTGAACCGTGAATTGTACGCAGGCACAGGCATTGCTGGCGGCATATCGAGAGCAGCACGACGAAGATAGCGTTATCACTGAATTAGACGCACACCTGGAGCAATGCGCTGCATGTCGCGAAGTATTGGCCCGTTCTCAAATTATCGGGGAGCGCATCAGGTTATTGCCCCCTATTGAGCCAGCGCCCGCGTTACGGCCGCGGCTCATGGAGGCGCTGGCGGCCGAGCATGCCAGATTTGTACAGCGGTCATCTGGTACTCCTGCCCCTCCCGATTTCCTCAAACCCTATCTACACGATCACGTTCGTCCCTTGCACAAGCAACATCAACTCGCAGCATTTTCAACTGCCGAAACCGGCCCGCTTCCCATTTTGAGGGCAGCTAAAAAGACCCGTTCGCGCGCAGCGATGGGACAACTGGCGATCCTGGGCGTTGCCGCCATGTTCTTCATGCTATTGATGATGGGCGGTATCACCTCCTTGCTATTGTTAGCGCAGAATCATGTTCAGCCGGTTCCCAGTTCCGCCAGCGTCATTCACCCCACCGATGTCGTGACGGCGGCTTACACCGTGACCACGCCCTATGATCATGTCGTCAGCGCCGTGTCTAACCATTCCGCTATCTACTACTCCGCCTATAGCGACGGCTACAATGGCGGCTGGATGCTCGAACGTTTGGATCGCGTGACTATGACCAGTACGCCACTGCTGGCAACGCCTGGACAAAGTCCTCTCATCATACTTGGCTCTACCAATAACTGGTTGGTGTGGCTTCAGTTCGATCCTGCAAAGGCCACGAAGCAAAGCGGCGTTCCCCTGGCTCATAGCATTGTGCGCCCCTGGAGCTTGTACTATCTGCCGCTTGCGGATTCCCAGGCGAGCAGCGCTTCGGCTCAGGTGCCAGCGCCTGTGCAACTCATGTCGGGGACGTTTGATGAGAATACCGCGCCGGGCTGGCTCTATTCTCCCATCCAGGGCATCTGGTTTATCCAGAATACTTTGCTGGTGGCGGCGCTCGATAACAACAGCGTTTCTCATCTCTCCAGTTACGCGCTGGGCAGCGATACCAGTAAAGACATTGCCGACGCGCCAACCGGCGCTGTCATTACTTCTCCGACAGCCAATGATAATGGTTCGCAGATCTATTGGTCTCAAGAGTGGCAGACCAGCGATGGTGTGTTCCACAGCAACATATGGATGCAGCAGACGATGAGCGCCCCGCGTGCGACGCGCGGCTGGGCGACGCAGCAAACGAACATCGTCAAGGAGCCATTCCTGGAAGATAGCGTGTCGTTCCATCCTGTCGTCGTCGATGACACGTTGTTCTTCCTCAGCACAGCCAGTCCCGACCTCTTACAAGGGACGCAGCAAACGCCCGGAGCGACTGCTACAACAACAGCGGCGCTCAATGTGTCACAATCCGCTGCCGCTATGCCTATCACACCTGGGGCCGATATTGGTGTCTATCCCGCTTCTCTCGACACTAGTATTCGCGGGACAATTCTCATGTATCCGCTCGATGATCCCACTGTCACCGCACCCGCGCTGGTTAGCTCGCCTGACGCGGCCGCCTCGCTCCAGGCGGGCAAAGATTTTGTCCTCTGGCAAACCGACGGCGGTTATGGCATGTATGACGCGATCACCAGAATCCCCGTCACCGTTGGCGAGGTTCTCAATAATGCCCAATTCCTGGCTGTCAACGGCAATAGCACCGTGTGGATGGTCAATACCGGCCAATCCAATATCACCAATAGCGTTGGCAGCAGCCAGCCTATTACCCTGAAAGTCTTCGACTGGCCGCGTTAGCAGGTT
>DATLSW010000196.1:0-5089 GCA_035533955.1 Ktedonobacteraceae bacterium
TTGCAGGTGGCGATAAAGCTGGACGCGCAGATCGATCACGACGCGCTCGCCGACGGTGGTATTCAGGTAATTTTGCAGGAAGCTGAGCAGCGCCTGCACGATCACCAGGATCACCAGCAGCAGGATGATGCCGGGCAGCGCAGTCCGATTTCTTGCCACAATGACGTTATCGATGGCAGAACCAACCAGCGCGGGATAGAGCAGGGTAATGGAACTGACGATGGCGACGGTGAGCATCATGCCCGCGATCTGCCAGCGATACGGCCTGGCGAGGGCGATCAGCCGCCGCAGGCGCACGCGCGTGGGCCGGGCCGGTTCCTGCTGCATGGTTCTGGCCCATCTGGGCGAAATAGCGTCGTTTGTCTCGCTCATATGGCTTGCCACCTGATCCTATCGTGCTATGGTCTACGGGGGGATAACATCCCTCATTTCTTGTACGCAAGATCGTATGTCAGGGTTGTGGCTGCGTTAGTGATAACGGCTATAATAAAGGGAGAGTACCGCGAAAGATGTGAACACAATGGATTTCTACCTGCACGGCTTTGACTGGCCGGTCTACGCGGAGCAGATCATGCCAGTCTTTGAACGCTGGCTCATCGACAAGGATGAGAACAGCGTTCTCGCGCTATACGCGAAGACGCGCTGCGCGGCGGAAGAAGAATATTTGCCGAAGCCGATGCAGCGCATCCGCACATGGCTGCGCGCCAAAGAGTTCGTTGAAAGCCTGCCGCGCGGCCCGCACAGCCGCGTGGAATACGCGCGCCTCTGCTCGGCGGATCAATTCACCTCCTTCAGCGACCGCTATCTGAACCAGTACACGCCGCAACTCTACCAACAATCCCCCACGCTGCGCACGATATGGGGCGCGCTGATCGAGACGAATTGCCTCGCGCAGCTTTACGCGCGAGACGAACAGGCCGGCGGGAGCGAGCAGGCGACGCGCGGCGAAGTGATCATGCTCTTGCATGACGCCGGGCTGGACGAGGTGGCGCGAGCGGAATTTGGCGAGCAACCGGTGGAGACAGCCAAGCCGCCAGCCGATGCCGCGAGCGACCCGCCGGTGGAAAATCACGAAATCGATCCCTATGCCGGCGATGAAGCGGGGGGCAAACCGACAGGTATCCTGCTCGGCCAGCAGATCAATACGCTGCGCCTGCGCGGCTGGCTGGCGAGCGTTTCGGTACGAGCAATGGCGCTCTTCGAGATGCTGGCCTGCGGTCGCCGCCGGATGCCCTTCGGCTACGACGCCAACGATCCCTACGGCGCGTACTACGGCTACCTGACGCCGACAGAAACCTGGCAACTGGCGCTGGCGCTGCACGATGCTCACCCCTACAGCCAGGCGCTGGCCGAGCGGGACTATCAATTGTTCTGCATGGAGCGCGTTAGCGCCGCCCACCCGGCGGCGCGCCTATTGGACGAGGTGCTGCCCGAACACACACGCGCGCTGTTACGCTCCGTGCGCCGCGCCGCCATGCTGGGCCTCGGCCTGATCGTCACGACCGATTGACAGCACATCCTATTACCGGTTTCGTTTGTCAATATTCATTATCAATGGGTCGCCTTCCTTGCCGCCGTAGGGGCGTGGGCTTGCCCGGCCCTGTGAGCAATAATGCACAGCCTTTGGGCGGGGCATGTCCACACCCATACGGCGGCAACTTCCCTCAACTTCCTCCGTATATAGGTGGGAGTAGTTTTCAATAGATGGCATGTTTATCAAGCGTCGAGGGAGAGGCTATGCAGAACCAGCAGGAATTTGACCAAACGTCCAACACACCAGAGCAAATCCCAGCGCCAACTTATGAGCGCCAGAGTAATACCGACCCGCGCGAACAACCGCCAGCGCAAGAGTACGCGCCCCGTTCCTACGAAGAAGGCTATAGCGGTCTGAACGAACGCGATTTCTGGTCGGGCGAAGACGAGAAGCTGCGGCCAAAACAGAAAAACCAGAAAAATATGGGTGGACTGCTGGCGCTGCTCGCCCTGCTGTGCGCAGCCTTTATCGCCGGGAGCCTCTTCGGCGTGATTCTGATCTGGCTCACCTGGGTAGTGGTGATTGTGCTGATTATAGCCGGACTGGCCGCGCTGGCGACCAACTGGCGTGTCGTGACCATCCCCATGCCCACGCGCACCTTCCAGATCGTGGAACACGCGCGGTTGGTGATCAACAACGGGTCTGGAAGCGTGATTATTCGCCGGGGAAACGAGGGTATGATCAGCGTAGCTGCGACCAAACGCGCCAGCGGCATTGGCATCGATGCTGAGCGCATGCAGATAAACTACACCCAGCAAGGCGACACGCTGGACATCTCAAGCCACATGGCCTGGAGCCTCCTCCAGTTCGGCCTGCGCGCTGTCGATTTCGAGATCACCGTGCCATCCAATTGCGATATACAACTACAGAATGGTTCGGGACGGGTCGCGGTTCAGGAGACCAGCGGCTCGATTCGCGTGCGCACCGGCGGCGGCGGCGTACAGGCGCGCGACCTCCAGGGGCAGATCATGATGAAAACTGGCGGCGGGCGCATCGAAGCCAGCGGTCTCCAGGGCCAGATCGCGATGACAACCGGAGGCGGGAGCATTGAAGCCCAGAATCTCCAGGGCCAGATCGCAATGAAAACCGGAGGCTCGCATATCATACTGGGAAATACGCGCGGCCAGCTTATTGCAACGACTGGAGGCGGGCGCATCGAAGTCAGTCAGGCCGCGTTAAGCGGGGAATCGTCTGTGGGAACCGGCGGCGGCGCGATTACCTTTGACGGTTCGCTGGACGCGCTCGGCAGCTACAAGTTCCAAACCGGCGGCGGCGCGATTACCATCGGCTTGCCTGCTGAGGCGGCCTTTAGCCTGGACGCGAGAACCGGCGGCGGCGGCGTACACAATGAATTTGGCGGCAATGAAGTAGGAAACGGGCCGCGCGCGCGACTCAAACTCAAAACCGGCGGCGGCACGATTCGCATTATGAAGAGACCAACAAGAGTGCAATGACGGGACGCACCGGCGTGTCCCGTCATTGCACTCTTGTTGGTCTCTTCTTTATTGTCCTTCGTCTATGCCGCGCAGCAGCACATCCAATAGCGCCTGCTCGCCGGCCGAGGGCGCGGCCTCGGCGCATTGCCGCCGCAGTTGCAGCAGGCGGATCATCAGCATGAGATGGCGGCAGGCGGCTTGCTCGCGCTCTGACGGCTTCATCTGCTCCGGCTCGTTTTCGCTCAAGAGGGCATAGATGCGCCCTTCCAGCATACCAATCCAGTTGTGAATGCGCTGCATGGTGTCTTCCTGGCATTCGCGCTCGTCCATCGGGATCTGCGACATGGGGAAATGTCCTTTCTCTCGTGTTTCTTTCTCATCGCACGCTCTGAAAAACGCCCTCGCGGATGTCATTCTGAGCGCAGCGAAGAATCTCCAGTGAGCCAGGTCGATCTCTTGATCGCCTCGGATTCTTCGCTGCGCTCAGAATGACATGGCAACTTCGCCGCGCTCAGAATGACATGGCAAAACCTCTTTTTCATGGCACACCTATGAGAATGGTTGATTATCGTAATCGGCGCAGCAAGGCGCGGATGTGGCTGCCGCCGGGAACCATGCCGACGGGCAGCGCCTCGATGATCTCGTACTTGGGCGCGGCCGCCACCGCCGCTGCCGTCGCGGTGGGCGTATCCGCCACGTAGACGACGCCGGTGAAGTTCGTACCGAGGGGAGCCACGATGATCATGTCGGCATTGCGGTTGGGCGCGCGGCCGCTGGCGTCGTAGATCTGCGGATCGATGATCTCTTCCGGGCGCATGATCACCTCCGTGGCGACATACGCGTAGACGCCGCCCGCCAAGTAGACGAAAACGACGCTGCGCTGTCGCCCTGCGTAGGTGAGGTCGGTCACGGCCTGGATGTGATTGATCTTTTGCTGCGTATTTAACGGCATAGCCAATTCCTCTCTGTTTCATGGGCGCGATCATCGGGCGCGATAAATCGGAACCTCTGCTGGGCGCGATAATGAAGATTAACAACCAGGATCGGGAATGTCATTCTGAGAGGAGCGAAGAATCTCACTCGCCACGCAGAGATTCTTCGCTCCTCTCAGAATGACAAGCCAATACCGATCGGGTTCGTGAATCTTCATAATCGGGCCCCTACTAAAATGGTTGTTCCTCGACGTTGGCGGGCAGACGATAGCGCTGGCGGTAGCGTTCCGGCCAGACGATCTTCGGCGCTTTAGCGTGGCTGAGCGCCGAGACGTTGCCCGCGAAACGCGCCGTCTCCACAGCAGGCAGCAGCGACTCCGCCGTCAGCTCAGGGGAACCGCGTCGGACTGTTTGCGCGGCAGCGGCGCGCTGGGGTTGGACGTTGAAGGCCATGATGATGCCTGTTCCTTTCCGGCGATACGCGCCAGTTCTTCGTGAATATCGATCTCTTCTCCGGCGAACTGGAAGAGCAGGCGCATACAGGTTTCGTCCGAGACCCAGCCCTGCTGCTTCGCCGCCGTGAGGGCGGAAACCATGAACTGCGTGGCCGTCGCCAGCGCCTGGTTGTCGGCGACTTCGATCTCCGGGAACTGGAGATCGTAGCCGGTATCAATAGCTTCCGGCAAGCGCCGCGCCCGCGTCGCCTCCTGAATGACGCGATCCAGGATGGCGCGCAGCATGTTGCGCATGATATATTGGCGGCGCTGAAACTTGAGGATCGTGGGCAGTGACATCTCGGCGGCGGTGGCCTTCGTCGGCCCGTCGCCGTCGGACAGGTAATGCTCCGGCAGCAGCGCGCCGACTGCCACCATCAGCTTGATGGCGCGCCCGTCGTTGGCGGCATCGTTGGCGCTGATTTCGGGCTTGACTGCCGACCACTTCTCGGACTCGTTGTGGATGATCACGCTGCCCGGCTCCGGCGGGTACGAATACTCGGCGCGCTTGCGCTCAATCGCCTTGCGGTCCGCGCCGGTCAATTGCACATCCCACAAAAACGCTCCTTTATACTTGTTGATACGCACGCGGTCGGTCAGCCAATCTTTGTAGCGGCGCAGCCAGGGCAGCAGCGTCGCCAGGTCGCTCTTGCCGCGTTTGGCGTTGGAGACCTTGTTGATGGCGAACTGCAT
>DATLSW010000197.1:0-22833 GCA_035533955.1 Ktedonobacteraceae bacterium
ACCCTATCGGCGCTTCCTGTACGATAGCACCAAAGCCGCGCCACGTCCAGCGGCAGTGCGCGCAGGTGTATTGCCCATCGGGCAGGCGGGTAAGTTGGTGATCCATACGCGATCTCTCCTTGTTGCTGAACCAACAAACAATAGGCAATGGCATTCCTCTGCCGTTGACAGGTGTCTGGAAAAGAGTCAGAATGAGAGGCGACTGCCTTGTGAGTTCTCGTGGCCTGTTGGCCGCGGACGGTTCTAAAAAGAGGGAAGGGAAGAAAGGTCACAGCCATGACAGTTGGACAAGCGTACGCGGATTTGCTCACCTCGCGCGAGCAACAGGCCCTCGCCAATGGATGCGCTATCCTCATCGATCAGGTGTTCGCTGATCTGGAAGACATCCACGAACCGCAGGATGTGGTCCACTCGAAGCTCTTCGCACATCTGCCCGCGCGCTATCTCTCGAAATACACGCCTCTGTTTTGCCGACAGTTTGCGGTGTGCATCATTACCGTTGCCTGGAAGGTAGCGCAGTCGCACCGTGTCCCCCTTTCCTTGGTGGCAGAGGAACTGGCAGCATGGGCGATCATTACCGAGGCAAAGAACATCATTGAAGAAGAGAAAGGTGAGAAAGCAGCAGAACAGGCTTTCGACCCCTTTGTCGATGGGTATGTTGAAAATACCGACTTTGTGTTCCTCTTTGATGATGCCTCTGATGGCATTGATGAAGGCGTCATTGGGCAACTGACTGGCATGTCTTCACTCAGGTTCGATGATTGGTTTGTCCCATTTTCTGACGAGCCTGCCCGAACAGCGCATCCCTACGTCCTGCCGGATTCTTCTCCGTTCTAGATAAGCGCAGATCTGTCTCCCATCAGGCAAGGAGGCAAGCTGGTGATCCTTGTGGAATGCCTTGCCGGGTGAAGCGACACCACCACATGCGTCTGCTCTCTCGCGTTCAGCAGAAGGTGTGGTGAACGATGTCTGAAGAGGCACAGCAAGAGCGGGCTTGATCGCATTCCTTACGGCGACAGGCAGTGGGCAGTTTTGACAGCAACGTAAACAGCAGAGCCGGAAAACATGCGCACACAACCACAGATATCGGGGGATCATCACCGAAAACGCAAAACCGTGCCGCGTGGCTTGCCGGGCCGATGATGCTGCTCAGGATGAGGAACCCATTTCCCCTTTTTACATCTGGTTTTGGATATGATACATTATCCGTGTACAATACATCAAAGCTCCATGCGGGCAAGCAAAGAAACGCACTTTTCCAGAGCTGTTGTACCTTTTTTCATCTTCGAAGATTCCTGCTCTTTTTGTAGCAACCACTGTAGCGACCACGACGAACAACGGCGAACAAAGGCGGATGATCATAAACAGTCTTCGACTATTTCACCCACAGGAGAGACGCGAGAGAACACTGACGGACAGGAAGTTCCTCTTCTCATCATCGGCATTACGCAGACTTTTAATAGCATCTCAAGCGTGGCTATAGGCGGCTTGAGATGCTATTATTTGCAAGGGAAAAGGTGGTTGACAGGAACCAGCATCATGCTTGAACATCTTGATCCCCGTCATCTTTGTGATTACTCTGGACGCTGTTCAACCGGCTGATCGCATCTTGCTGCATACTTGGCAACACATGCGAATACACATCCATGGTCATAGTGATAGTGCTGTGGCCCAGCAACTCTTGCACAATCTTTTGGTGTACCCCTTCACTGAAAAGCAATGTTGCCGCGCTATGACGCCGGTCATGAAAACGAATGTCAGGCAGCCCGGCCTTTTTGATCAAATATGGGGGAGGCCATTTTCTCACTCTGCTCAGTGGCAGGATTGAGAGCGCTGCTTAAGCGCTTCTTCTGCATGAACAGTGCAAAGTGTGATTGAGGGGTGTGGCGTGGAGCTACACCTGTTAACCAGTCATCTAATCGAGACAGGTTGATGGCAGTGGCAGTTGCCACGTGTTGAAGGTGGGTGCGTGGCTCTCCAATATAGCGCGACCACCATTGGCAAGAGATAAAAGCCCGACTCGCCTACGAAGACGATGGTGCGTTGCTCGTCTCTGGCCTTTTTTTAAGTACGGTCCACTGGTCGTCTTTCCAGCGCCCGATGGCCGCCTCCTCATCCTGTTGCGTCGCGCGCTGGACGGGTTTCTGCACTCTGTATTTGAAGGAGCGCAGCAAGCGTCTACAACTAGCCGTTTCTGCCCGACGGCGGTTTGACGCTCTCATCATCGGCACTCTCCCCATTTGTTCCCATCTGACTTGACCATGATCCCGTCACATTCCTTGATCTGATGAGAGGCATTTAGAGCATTTTGTGATATAACTGTGACAGGAATAATGCAAAACATCATTTATACTCATAGTAGGAACCAGTGAATCTCACTGGGAGGTCATTGTTCTCTCGTACAATACAGCCATGTAACCAGATCAGAGAAACACTGAAACCAGAAAAGAGGAAACCAATGAAGAGCGGAATCAAATGGGCGTTGGTTATGTTTTTTGCACTGACCATCATTGCCCTCGGAGGCGTCGGTGTAGCGTTAGCGCGCGCAAGTGCAGCGACAGCACAAAACAATGAGTTACGCGAAGAACAGCACGAGCTGTCCGCGCTAGGAACTCCTGCTTACGGCGTCATGGATATCACCATAAAGAACGGCGTGTTTGTTCCCAGGGTGATTGAAGTGCCTGTGGGAGCAGTTGTTACCTGGACAAACAAGGACAGCGCGTTTCATGATGTGGTTCTTCCTCGCAGTATGATCGCGCAAAATGTGCAGACGAGCAGCGGGAAGCTAGGTGCAGGACAATCGTTCACGTATACGTTCTTGCAGCCCGGCACATTCACATTCTACTGTTCGCTCTCACCGGATATGGAGATGAACGGCATAGTCATCGTCATGGAATAGCCGCAGTTCATGTGAACGGCAGCGAAACGAGTTCTGAGAGGGAGGGTCAGGTATTCAAGGTCAGCAAGATAAAACCTTTCTCTTCGCCCAGGATGGTATAGTGGGCTTCGACAGGAATCTCACGCCCGTCTTTCAGGGTAATTGTGTACCGCGCCGCCTGCTCAGCCAGACGATCCGCGAGCATTGAACGCAAGGCGCACTGATCATAGCACAGCAATGTGCCTTGCTGGTTATGGCAGGATAGCAGGCTGTAGCATTTTACCTGTCCCACCACCTGATCCGCCGACCAGCCGCAAAGCTGACGAGCAGCCTCATTATATAAAACCACTGTGCGGTCGGCAGTCAGCACAAGCAGAGGCATGGGAACGTGTTCAAACGCATCTAAAGCTAAGCGGCCTTGCTCCGATACGCCGCCGTTCGGAGGTTCCGGCAGAGGCGTTTGAGCAGGCTGCGCGCTTAAACGATATCCCAGGCTGCGCACCGTCTCGATAGGCGTATCGGCTCCCACCTTTTGATGCAGCTTGCGGCGCAGGTTGCTGACGTGAATATCGACGGAACGGTCAAATGGGATGCCATGATCGAAGCCATGCAGGTGATCAAGCAACTGCGCCCGCGACAATGCCTTGCCGGGGTTCCGCATCAGCAGGTGCAGCAGTTCATATTCTAGAGCCGTCAAGACGATGGTCTTCCCCTGAATTCGTACCTGGCGCAGTTCCGGGTCAAGTTCGATAGCTCCACAGCGTAAAACTGGATGATCGCCGTCAGCGCGGGGCCTCGTCCGGCGCAAGGCCGCTTTGACGCGCGCCAGCAGTTCGTGCGGATGCACCGGAAGAGCGAGGCAATCATCGGCTCCTGCCGCAAAAGCCAGCAGCTTGCCAAGTACGTCAACCTGCTCACCGAGGATAAAAATTGCCGCCTCATCGCCGTCCTGTCGCAGTGTGCGACACAGTTCGAGGCCATCCAGCAGGGGCAGGTGGTGATCGAGCAACAGGAGGGAAGGATGGTGCTGCCGGGCATAGTGTAACGCCGCGCGACCGGTATAGGCGCAGAGCGTCGTATATGCTTCGCGTTCCAGTAAGGCTTTGAGCAACTCAACTGTATCGCGCGCGTGATGCGCCACCAGGATGAGAGGCAATGCGTGATTGGTTTGCATACGTGTAGCGATCCTTCGCGCTTCTCTGCTGACAACCTACCATATTTGTGTCCGTCACTAAACAAGTATGACCGCCGATTCTCACAATTTCATCACAATCTCACAACCTGCTTGCACAAACCCATCACATTTTTGTCACATACACAAACCATACAATTTATCGCGAACAATCCATACATTTCGACCGTATGCTGGTCTGTAGAAACACAACAGGGCAGGCAAGGAGACACCGGGGCGGCCAGGGAGGTAACAGCAGAGGCACTCACTTTGGCCGACCCATCGATGGCTCAAGCGGCGAAAGGACCTTGACGATGAACGATCAACGCACGACAACAGAGGATTTCAGGCGCGAAGATGTCATTATCCGCGCCATGCGGCAATCGGATGTGCCGACCATCATCGCGCTGGATGCGCAGGTATTTGGCACGGAACGTCCTGCATACTACGAACAGAAGCTCACAACGTTCGATCCGGCCAATCCCCAGGCTCCGGCAGTCTTCCTGACGGCGGACTACCACGATGTGGTCGTCGGCTTCGTGATGGGAACGCTGGCCTACGGCGAATTCGGCCTGCCGCAGATCACCTCCCTCATCGACTCGATTGCCGTCTATCCGCGCTGCCAACGCCAGGGAATCGGCCAGCGTCTGATCGAGGCATTCATCGAGGAGAGCAGACGGCGCGGCGCGGTCAGCGTCACCACCCTGGTCAACTGGGACAACTGGCTCCTGCTCAAAGTGTTTCACTCGCTCGGCTTCTCGCTGGCGGCGTCGATCCCGCTGGAGCGCCGCATCGACTGACAGGAGGAGATGACCGCCATGCGTAACGATCTGACACAGCAGGGCTGGACACGGCGCTTCACCGCCATCGGACGCCGCCTGAACGAAGCCGCCGAATTATACAACCAGTTGGGCTTCGAGGTTTGTCTGGAGCCGGTCAACCCGGACGAGAATGAGATAGCGGACCGCGAAAGCTGCAAGGGCTGCGTGGTGACAACGCTCGCCCGCACTATTTATACCCGTCCTTCCAACGGGAACAATCCACACCTCGTGGAACTACCACAAAGCAAAGGAGCAATATTATGACACAATTCGCCGGACAGGAGCCGGAAAGCTTCGGTTTCGAGGACATCATCTATGCGAAGCGCGACTGGGTGGCGACCGTCACCATCAATCGCCCGCAGAGTTACAACGCCTATACTGGTCACACGCTGCAAGAAATGACCCAGGCATTCCGCGACGCCGCCTGGGACGATCACATCGCTGTCGTCGTGCTGACAGGTGCGGGTGACAAAGCTTTCTGCGCGGGAGGTGATGTGAAAGAATACGCCACCGAGTACACGCAGCGCCCGCGCGACTATTGGAAGTGGATGGGCCTGTTTATGGAGTGCCACGATATACTGCGCAGCATCGGCAAGCCAACCATCGCCCGTCTGAACGGCATGGTCGTCGGCGGCGGCAACGAATTCAACATGGCCTGCGATCTCGCTATTGCCGCCGATCATGTGCGTATCCGGCAGGTGGGGACAGAGGTGGGCAGCGTGGCCGCCGGCGGCGCGACACAGTGGTTGCCATTGTTGGTGGGGGATCGGCGCGCGCGCGAAATCCTTTGGCTCGACGAGTGGGTTGACGCGGAGAAGGCGCTGGACTGGGGATTGGTCAACCAGGTCGTTCCCTATGCCGCGCTCGACGACGCGGTAGCGACGATGGCCGCCAAGCTGGTCGATAAATTCCCCGAATGCATGCGCTACACTAAGCAGCAGACCAACTTCTGGAAAGACTTCTCCTGGTATCAAACCATCGGCCACGCCCGCGACTGGCTCTCCCTGCACTACACCTCGCTTGAACCATACGAGGGCATGACGGCGTTCACCGAAAAGCGCAGGCCGGATCGCGTGGGAGTGCGCCAGCGGGCGGCCAGTGGCGGATCGAGCGAGTTCCTGTGGGGGCCGTATCAAAAGACCTGTCCATCCTGTGGCGCGAGCGGCCTGCCCGCGCAGTTTACCCACTGCGGCCAGTGCGGCGCGGCGTTGTAACCAGAACTAACAAGAAAGGAAACGGTCATGCAAGCTGCTGTTTTCTATGGCCCCTCTCAACCCCTGCGCGTTGAGGAATGGCCTGAACCCGAAGTGGGCGCAGGCGACATCCTGGTGAAGGTCGCGGCGTGCGGTCTGTGCCATACCGACCTGCACTACACCGATCACGGCGTGCCGACAGTGAAACCGCCGCCGATGATCCTGGGACACGAGGCGGCCGGCATCGTGTCCCAGATCGGGCCAGGCGTGCATACTCTGAAGGAAGGGGACCGCGTCCTTTTGCCGACCATCCTCTCCTGCGGACACTGCGCCGCCTGCCTATCCGGGCGCGAGAATATCTGCCAGTTCAATCAGATGATCGGCAACAATGTAGACGGAGCGTTCGCGGAATATGTGAAAGTGCCTGCCCTCGCTGTCTTCTTGCTGCCGGAAGAGATTCCCCTGGAGGAAGGCTCCATCATCGCTGACGCGCTGACCACGCCCTATCACGCGGTGAAGAATCGCGCGGAGGTGCGGCCCGGCGATACCGTCGTCGTCATCGGCTGCGGCGGCGTTGGCCTCAACGTAGTGCAGTTCGCGCACCTGGCGGGCGGCATCGTCATCGCCGTCGATATCGCCGACGAAAAGCTGGAATGGGCGCGCAGACTGGGCGCAGATATGACGGTGAACGCGACAGAGGGCGATCTGGCGCGCCGCATTCGCAAAATGACGGGCGGGGGTGCGGATATCGCCATCGAGGCCATCGGCAATCCCACGACGATCCAGGAAGCATTTGTGAGCATCCATCCCGGCGGACGGCTCGTCGTCATCGGCTATACCGATCACACTATCCAGATCAATGCCGGGCGCATTATGTACCGCGAGATGGAGATTCGCGGCAGCCTCGGCTGTCGTCGCGTTGACTACCCACATGTAATCGAACTGGTGCGAACGGGACGAGTGCAACTGCTGCCGCTTGTGACAGGCCGCTTCCCGCTGGCAGATATCAACGAAGGACTTGACACGCTGCGGCGGGGTAAAGGGATACGCTCCGTCGTCATCATGGACTAAGTCCAGGAGGGAACAGCAATGGCGCTCGCATCAAACGCTACATTCACCTTAGACATTACCGAGAACGTGGCCCGGCTGACGCTCAACCGACCACCGCTCAACATCCTGACGCTGGAAATGACGCGGGAGCTGAACGATGTGCTAACTGAGCTTGCGGAAAGCTATTGGCTGAAGGCGCTGGTGCTGGATGCCGCCGGGAAAGCCTTCTGCGCGGGCGTAGATGTGGCCGACCATCTGCCTGAGCGCGCCGAGGCGATGATCCGCGCCTTTGCCGAGGTGTGTCGCCGCCTGCGCGCGCTGCCGCTGCCGACCATTGCCGTCGTGCAGGGCGCGGCGCTGGGCGGCGGCACGGAACTGGCCGTATCATGCGACATAGTGCTGAGCGGGCAATCAGCACGTTTCGGCCAACCGGAGATCAAGCTGGGCGTGTTTCCGCCGGTTGCCGCCGCGCTCTTCCCAGCGCTCATCGGCTACCAACAAGCCGCGCGCCTGCTCTTTACCGGCGAAAGTATCGGCGCTGAAGAGGCCGCGCGCCTGGGGCTGGTCACGTTCGTCGTGCCGGATAGCGAACTGGACGAGGCGCGAGAACGCCTGCTCGCCCAACTACGCGGCCTGAGCGCGACGGCGCTGTCAATGACGAAACGGGCGCTGTTGCTGGGTATGCACTACGGCGAAAAACGCGCCTTACCCGTGATC
This sequence comes from Ktedonobacteraceae bacterium, assembly GCA_035533955.1. Lineage (GTDB taxonomy): Bacteria > Chloroflexota > Ktedonobacteria > Ktedonobacterales > Ktedonobacteraceae > CADDZH01. Next base: position 7,831 of record DATLSW010000197.1, read on the forward strand.
GAAAACCTCTATATCCACGAATTGATGACGACGGACGACGCGCGCGAGGGCATCCAGTCGTTCATGGAAAAGCGCCCGCCCGCGTGGCGCAATACAGTGCGCCGGCCCTCCACAGACGGGCGTCTTAAAGGAGTCGCGCCCGGCGATTCACAGACGCACTATCCAGATTCGGACTACCGAGAAGGAGGCAAGCAGTGATTATCAGTGAAGAACCAGTGTTCGCAGAGGAAACAACCCTGCTGCATGTTTTCGAACGCTGCCACGCGCTGGCGACGCGCAACGAGATCACGGGAAACGAGCCATATGGCGCGATCGGCTATTTTCCGGTCTACTTCCCGGAGGAGATCGTCCACGCCGCCGGACTGCGCCCGCACGCCATGCTAGGCGGCGGCAACAGGCTCGAAGTGCGCCTGGCGGACGCGCGTATCGGCTCCTTCGTCTGTTCTATCTGCCGCAGCACGACCGAGCTGGGGATGAACGGCACACTGCGCGGCATGAAGGGCTTTTTCTCGCAGCCGATCTGCGACGCAGCGAAGCATATGGCTGGCATCTGGGGGCGCAACTTCCCGGCGCAGCTTTCGCAAATCCTCGCGCTTCCTCAAAACGTCGCCACGCCCGCCGTCGTGCAGTACATCTACGACGAATATCAGCGACTGCGCGCTGTGCTGGCCGAGCAAGTGGGGCATACAATCAGCGACGAAACTATTCGCGAGAGCGTGGGTATCTATAACGAGAATCGCCTTTTGCAGCGCGAACTGTACCGCATCCGGCGTGATGATCCAGCGCGGCTCTCCGCCGTCGAAACGTACCTGCTGGTACGCGCCGGGACACGCATTCGCCGCGAAGAACACAACGGTATCTTACGCAAGGCGGTGGAGTTGATCGTCGAACGGCGCGTGCGCCCACAGGACAAACCGCGCGTGGTCTTCCTGGGAGGCTTCTGCGAGCAGCCGCCGCTGGAGATGATTGAAACCATCGAAGACGCCTGCTTCATCGTCGATGACGATCTGCTCATTGGTCAGCGCTGGCTCACCGATGATGTCCCGCTCGATGGCGATCCAGTCTGGGCGCTGGCGGAAAGCTATGTCGAGCGGTCGGCGTCGAGTCCGGTGCAGTATGACAGGCGCAAACCAAAAGAAGAGATGCTCATGCGTATGATGCAAGCAGCACGCGCAGAAGCCGCTATCATCACAGCCGCCAAGTTTTGCGAGCCTGGCCTCGACGATCAATTCGCGCTCTCGCACAAGCTCGAAGCCGAGAACATCCCCTGTCTTGTGCTGGAGTTTGAAGAGAAAATGACCAGTTTTGAGCAGATGGCGATGCAGGTGGAAACCTTCGCCGAATCGCTGCTGTTCCAATAGATTCCCATCCGACATGAAAGGAGGGCTGAGATGCGTACTGACACAACAACCGACAAGCTGGACGCGCGCAAAGAAGGGCAGCGCCTCGTCAACCAGTGGCTGGCGAACCTGAATACGGCCCGCGAACGCGGGCGATTCGTCGCCTACATCTTCGTCATGGGCAACGCCATCGAAATCTTGCGCGCGTTCGATTTCGAGATGGTCTTTCCTGAAATCAATTCGCTGCAATCCGGCGTGCGCAAAGTCTCCGGCGACTTCATCGCCAAAGCGGAAGATTACGGTTTCTCCGCCGATGTCTGCAGTTATGTCAAAGCCGACGTGGGGTTGATGCTCAGCAACATGCAGCATCCATCCGGTACAACGATGCCGGAGCCAGACCTGGCTATCGCATCGAGCCTCTGCAATGTGTATATCAAGTGGGCGGAGATCTGGGAACGGCGCTTCGGCACGCCCGCGTTCGTGCTGGACATCCCCGGCAAGCGCTTCGCCGCCTGGAAATCGCCGGCGGGCAGCCCGCAACACAAGGCCGATTCACGCTGGGTCGAGGGCCAGTTCCGCGATCTGATTGCCCGCTGCGAGGGGATCACCGGCAAGAAGTTCGACATAGATCGGCTGGCGGAGGTCGAAGAGAACGTCAACGAGATGGTGCGGCTCTGGATCGATATCCTGGCTTTCAACCAGCACCGGCCCGCGCCGTACAACTCGATGCTCGACGGCCTCACCTACATGGGTGTCCTCAATGCCTGGCGCGGCACGCGCGAAGGTGTTGAATACATGCGCCTGCTGCACGATGAAATATCCGGCAAAGTGGCACGCGGCGAAGGGCGCGTGGCAAACGAGCGTTTCCGTCTGATGTTCAGCGGCACGCCCTGCTACGTCAATATGCGCCGCATGATCGAGCTGTTCGAGGCGCACGGCGGCGTCTTCGCAGCCTCAGACTATCTCACCTACGCGGCGGGCGGGCTGGACAGCGCGGGTCTGTTCTACGACACTTCGCGCCCGCTTGAGAGCCTGGCCGAGGTGACGACGCTGGCCTCGCAGATCGGCCTCTCCAACCACTTTTTCTCTCATCACCAACTGGCGCAGCAGGTCAAAGAGTTCGCGGCGGACGGCCTCGTTTATCACGGCATCAAAAGCTGCCGCACCGTCGCGACCAGCATGGCCGACAACCGCGAATATATCAACTCCCGCTACGGCATTCCGACGCTGTACATCGAGTCCGACCTGATCGATCCGCGCTATTGGTCGGATGCGCAGTTGAAGAACCGCATCGACGCCTTTTTCGAGGTACTGGAGCAGCTTACAGGAGGGCAGTTAAGATGAACTACGTCGCGGGCATCGATATCGGGTCAACGCAGGCCAAAGGCATCATTCTCGACGAAACGGGCGCGATCGCCGGCCAGGCCATCATCGACATGGAAACGAACATGGCGTCGGCGGCGGAGACTGTCTTCCGGCAACTGCTGACAAATACGGGGTTGAGCGCGGCCGCTATCGCCTTCATCGTCGCCACCGGCTATGGCCGCTATCGCGTCACCTTCGGCGATGTGCAAGTGACAGAAATTAGCTGTCACGCGCGCGGCGCGCTGGCGGCGTTTCCCAACACACGCACCGTGCTGGACATCGGCGGCCAGGATACGAAGGCCATCCGCATCGGCGACGGCGGCGGAGTGACCGATTTCGCCATGAACGACAAGTGTGCGGCCGGCACGGGCCGCTTTCTGGGCGCGGCGTCCTTCGCGCTGGAGATGCCGATCTCCGAGATCGGGCCGCTGGCGATGAAGGCGACGCACCCTGTCAGAATCACGACCACCTGCACGGTGTTCGCCGAGACGGAGATCATCGGCCACCTGGCAAAGGGACACCGCGAGGAAGACGTGCTGATGGGGATGCATCACTCCATCGCCACGCGCTGCGCCTCGCTAGTGCGGCGCGTCGGCCTGGTTCCCGAAGTGACCTTCACGGGCGGCGTCTCGCGCAATCCCGCGATGGTCGCGCTGCTGCAAGAGGTGCTAGGCGTGCCGCTCAACGTGAGCGATCAAGCACAGTTCATGGGCGCCATTGGCGCGGGACTCTACGCGCTCGATAACCTGCGCGCAGATCGGCGTTCCGCGCGTTTCGTTGAGGAGGGCGCGTGATGATACTCACTGCTGGCATCGATATCGGCTCGACCTATACCAAAGCCGTGATGTTGGATGAACATACAACGGTGCGGGCAACCGCCATCCGGCGCAGCGGCTACAAACCGGGAGTCGCCGCCGCGAACGTGTTTGACGACCTGCTCGCCAACGCTGGCATCACCAGAGAGCAAGTTACCTACGTTGCCACAACCGGCTATGGGCGCTACATGGTGCCGTTCCGTCACACGCAGATCACTGAACTCACCTGCCACGCGCTGGCGATCTCGTCGCATTTCCCGAACGTGCGCACCATCCTGGACATCGGCGGGCAGGACATCAAAGCCATCCGCATCGATGAGCGAGGGCGCGTGCGCGCGTTTCGCCTGAACGACAAGTGCGCGGCTGGCACAGGCGCGTTCCTCGAAAAAACGGCACGTTACCTGGGCCTGACCACCACCGATATCAGTCCCTATGCCTTGCGCTCCACCGCTCCGGTCGAGGTCAGCAGCGTGTGCGCGGTCTTCGCCGAGTCCGAAGTGATCAACCATCTTTCGACGGGCGTCGCGCCGGAAAACATCATCGCAGGGGCTATCGTCGCGCTGGCGGGGCGCGCCGTGCAGTTGATGAAGCGCGTCGGGCTGGAGGCGGAGTTCGCGCTAGCCGGCGGCATGACGCACAACGCGGCGATGATCGACGCGCTGGCAAAGCGGCTCGGCGCGCCGCTCAACCTGCCGCCACAGGGACTTGGGCAACTGAATGGAGCCTATGGCGCGGCCCTGCTTGGCCTGCGCCGTGCTGAGAGGCTCCTCTCGGAAGGGCGCGAAATCCTCGCTCCCGGCGCAGAGACGGCAGCGCCAGCGACTCTTTACGTGCCACGGCGCTGGTCAACGTACACAGGCAGGGAGGTAGCAGGATAAGAAGGAGATAGCTATGGACATTTTTACGCAACTTTCAAACGAGCATACTACCCTGTCACCCATCATTGAAAACATACGGGCAGCCGTCGAAGCGGGTGAGAAGATAACACTCCTCGCCCAGCTCGCGATGAATCGGGCCGCCCTTTCCGGCGAACTCGACGCCCACATCGCGCTCGAAGAAAACGAAGCCTTTCACCGTGCCGAAGAGGCTGTCGGCACAGATATCGTCGCGACGTTTCGCGAGGAACACACGGAGATACAGGCGCTGCGCGACGAAATGCTTGCCCAGGCACAAGCAGGAACGATCTCGTTCAGTCTTTGCCTGCAATTCTGCGATTGTATCGAAGTACACATGCTACGCGAAGACGCGATGCTTTTTCCGTCAGTTGTGACCGCCTGATAGCAAATCCGGTGAAACCTGTAGCTGCGCAATGTATTGCGCAGCTACAGGTTTCACCGGATTTATACCCTGAAGAACCTCAACGTTCTTCGCGCTGGTTATTGCACCGTCAACGTGCCTACCATGTAGCCCTTCGTCAGCATAGGACCCATCCAGCCGGACGGCCCGGAGCCGCAGGGATCGAAGCAGCGGAAGGTATAGGTTCCCGCTTTCCCGGTATGGAACGTGAAGGTAACGCTAGCGAAGCTAGCTCCCTTGGGAGCATCGCCGGGGATGGGAACGTTGAGGCCCAACTGCGGGATGGTAAACGTATGCGCAACTTTATTGAGAGCAAGAGCGCTATACACGCTGCCATTAGCCGTAGCAATGTTCCCAACCGTTCCCTGAACTTTGCCAAAAGGAGAGCCAGCGGGTAAGGACGTATCGCCCAGGTCATAGTTTCGTACCGTGACCGTCACCGTACTGTTCGCTGGCACAACGATATTGGTATTCGAATACCCCGGCCAGTCTTTCTGCATTCCCGGCTGGTTGATATTGATGCTCATGTTCAGATCGACGTGCTTGTTGACCTGGGAAGCATGTGCAACCGGGAGTCCAAAGACCGCGTTCAACGCGGAGTACATGCCGAATATCAGGGCGGCGCAAAATAACACTCCAAATATGAGTCCTCCAAGGATGAAGGCCAACGACGAATGATGCGGTTTTTTTTGATTGCTCATGGCGGTTCTCTTTATCTGTGACATAGTGCTTTCTCCTCGAATGGGATCTGTGTGATCCCTTCTTTGTTCTGTTTGAAATAAGTATAGCATCGCCATATCTCAAGAACATCACAAAATGGGGCAAAAATATCACATACTGGTCACAGAGAAAATTTATGAAGCACGCTCATCACAACGGCGTCTGCTCTCTGGGATACCGGGCAGCGCAGCACAAAATGGAGCAGGATCGGGGAACCTGCTCCACTGACTGAAGCAATGGGAGAGCCTCAGTTCGCATCCATCGCGCAATGCCTCGGCTACTGAGCAGCCATCTCCCCCAGATAGTTAACGGCCGCGTCCCCAGCGGTAAACCAGAGGTCGCCAGTCGGAGCAAGCGTGAGGGCGAAGGGAGACGCGGTCGCGAGGGAGAGCCGGAAAAAGGTGACGGTCTGTGTTCCCGGCACATAGCGCCCCAGCATATTCGCGCCCACATCCACAAACCAGATGGCTCCATGCTGGTCGATGACCAACTCAGACAGCGCGGAGGACCTTCCTTCGACGGACGGCACAGGCAGTTCGGTCAGGGCGCCGGTCGCAGGATCAAACCGGCCCAGCCTGCCAGGCGACGCTTCGGTAAACCAGATCTGCCCGGCAGCGTCTATCGTCATGGCGTACACCTGCGACTGCTTCTGCGCGAGCGGATAGACGGTGATCTGTCCGGTCGTGGGATCGAGACTGCCAAATGCGCCGCCGGTCAGGTAGCCAAACCAGACAAGCCCGTTGGGTGCGACGACCAGGCCAGAGGGAGATGCAGGCAACGGCCAGACATGGATCGCTCCTGTGCGGGGATTCAGTCGCCCAAGCGCACGCCCATCCGAGGCCGTAAACCAGAGCATGCCGTGCGCATCAAATTGCAGATCAGACGGGCCAAGCGCGGCCCCGTCCCAAGTACCGAGCGGGAAAGTCTGAAATGCCTGCCGCCTGGGATCAAAGCGCCCGATATAGTCAGCGAACTGCTCCGAGAACCAGATATCGCCCTGGGAATCGAGGATGGTCGCCATGATGCCGTAGTGTCCATCAGGTAGCGGCCAACTCGTCACTGCCCCTGTCCGCGCATTGAGAAGCGCAAGAGAGTTCGCATTCATTTCTCCGATCCAGACATTCCCCTGCGCGTCTACGACAGGCTGCATCACTCCTACATTGGATTGCGCGAACGTATAGAGACGCCGCTGCGCGGTCAGTACCGTCGTAGAGAGAGCGGGTGCAGGAACTATGTGGACCTGCCCCTGTCGCACGGGCAATCCCTGCGGAGTGGAGGAAACTGCTGTCGCCTGACTGGTTCCACACCCGGCCACCACCACAAGCAGCAAACTGGCGACGAATGACGCTATCTCGAGGAAGGACGGCCATCGCTGACGCTGCTGTTTCTCCTGTACAAAAATTCTGAGTATCGCCTGCATGGTCGATGTACTCCTTTCAGGTTTGGATAGAATATATGCGACCAGTCTCACAGACTCCTCACACGGCAAGCCTGGAATATCACAAACAGGTCACAACAACGCGAATTTCTCTCTGCCTTTCTGTAGCCTGACAGCCGAATACCGCCATGCGCCCGGCAGCTTTGAACTCCTCTACCGCCTCTTCGCCTGTGTCTTAGCCGCGGGGCGCGCTCGATCCGCGTATGAGCAACTGACCTTTCAGGATCACCTGGCGCGTCGGGCGAGCAGGTTCGGCAATGCGTCGCAGCAACAATTCGGTCGCGGTCTGGCCGATCTCGTGGGTTGGCTGAGCAATGAGCGTGAGCGGCGGCTGCACCAGCGACGCCCACGTCGTCTCGTCAAACGTCACCAGAGCGATATCGCCGGGAATAGTCAGACCCCGCTCGCGAATCGCTTCTAACGCGCCAGCCGCGAGCAGGCTGTTCGTCGTGAGAAGCGCGTCGGGCGGCTGTGCCAGATCAAGCAATTGCAGCGTCGCCGCGTAGCCCGCCTCGATCTTCGGCGCAACAAAGCGCACGCGGTCTCCTGCTGGAGTCCTGCCACGCGCGCGCAGCGCCTGCTCGTAGCCAGCGTGCCGCTCGCGCCCTGTCGTACTCATCTCACCGCAGATCGCGCCGATACGCTGGTAGCCATTGTCGATGAGATGCGTGGTGAGCCGATACGCCGAATCAACATTATCCAGCAAAACCGCGTCAACATCGGCATTGGAAACAGAACGATCAACGACTACGGTGGGGAAGTCAAGATTCAGCGCAGCGAAATTGGCCGCAGTCTGACGTGTCGGAGAAAAAATTACCCCCGCGACATTGGCATCGCGCATCAAATTGAGATAGATAACTTCCTTCTGCTGATCCTCATCGGTATTGCACAGGATGATGCTGTAACCCTGCTCATACGCGGTATCCTCAACGTCCCGGCTGATAGCAGTAAAGAACGGGTTCCGAATATCGGACACGATCAAACCAATGGTCATTGTCTGCTGAGAACGCAAACTGCGCGCGATCAAATTTGGACGATACTCCAGTTGTTGCACCACGTTCAGCACGCGCTCGCGCAACTCCGGGCGCACATGCGGGCTATTCGTCAGCACACGCGAAACAGTCGCGGTTGATACACCTGCTGCCTCGGCCACCTCTTTGATGCTTGCCATAAAAACTCCTCAAAGCCAGTCGCGCTTGCCTTGTTGTTGTAAACGATTTTATCAAACTATACCACACCAGGACGATTCTTGCAAATTATATTGCAAACGTTTACAGAAAATATCGGCATGTTTTGCCAACTATCGGCAAATTCGGTAAAATTAATGGGTAAAACCCTTGACAAATATATTGTAATCGATTACAATAAGTCTGGAGATATGCACACTCCCTTTGAAACGCTTGGAGGCAACGATGATCACGATTGACGAGCAGCAAATCCTGCTCCGAGCCGATGCGACGGACAAGCAAGAAGCTATCCGCCAGGCAGGTCAGCTTCTAGTAACGAGTGGTTGTATTGAAGCTGGCTATATCGCCAGCATGTTGAACCGGGAAAAGGTTGCCAATACCTTCCTCGGCAATGGAATCGCCATTCCTCATGGTCTGCCTGAGGACCGCGAATTGATCCGGCAGACAGGCATCGCGGTTGTCCAGATACCTCAAGGTATCACCTGGAATCCCGGTGAAACCGTACAGCTTATCGTGGGAATTGCCGCGAAATCGGATGAACACATTGAAGTGCTGAAACGGCTCACGCGCGTGCTGGGCGACAAAGAACAGGTCGATCGCCTGACGCAAACGACTGACCCGCGCGACATCATCGAAGCCCTGACGGGCGAACGCCCCGCTGCTCCGGTCAGCACAGCCGAAGCGACCGACTACGCCAGCCGCTTCGACACCGTGATTCAGAACAAAACCGGCCTTCACGCTCGTCCAGCTACCTATTTCGTCGATCTCGCCAAACACTTCCAGTCCGACATCAAAGTGCGCTACGGAGATCGGTCTGCGAACGGCAAAAGCCTCATCTCCCTGCTGCAAATAGGCGCTGAACATGGCGCGTCCATTCGCGTCTCGGCCCAGGGAGCAGATGCCGCCGCCGCGCTGGATGCCTTGCAGGCAGCTATCGCTAGCGGGCTTGGAGATGAGATGGAAGAGCAGCCAACTCCACAGGCGGCGAACGTGAGCCAGGGATGGGTTCCCCAGGCTGCTGGCGCGGCGATGGCCGGCATTACGGCTTCAGGGGGTCTTGCCATCGGCCCGATTCACCAGTACACTCACCGGGGTATCGTGGTTACAGACCATCCCAGTGATCCTGCCGTCGAAGGTGATGCCTTTCAGAACGCGCTGAACGCCGCGCAAGGCGAACTGAACACGTTGTACGAGGAAGTCAAAACGCGCCTGGGTTCGGGCAAAGCGGCTATTTTCCGCGTCCACAGCGAATTTCTCAACGATGCCGGACTCATCCAGCAAACTATCGTCCTCATCTACCAGGGCCACAGCGCCGCTTGGGCCTGGCAGCACGCCATCAACGAGCGCGTGAGCCAGGTACAGAAGCTGGATGATCCCATACTGGCCGCGCGCGCCGTCGATCTGAGCGATGTCGGCCAGCGGGTCCTGCAACACCTCGCGGGAACACAAAACGAACAGCCCGTCTTGCCAAAAGCGCCCGCTATCCTTGTCGCGGAAGATCTCACGCCATCAGATACAGCCGCGCTCGATACCGATATCATCCTGGGACTATGCACTGCCAGGGGCGGCCCGACCTCACATACGGCCATCATCGCTCGTTCGTTAGGCATCCCTGCTATTGTCGGAGCGGGAGAGGCGGTTCTGGACATTGCGGGCGGCACTCCGGCTATCCTCGACGGCACGAACGGCATGCTCTACCTGAAAGCCAGCGAGGCCGATCTACAGGCCGCCAGAGCAATGCAGGGGGAGATACTAAAACAGCAAGACGCGGCGCTCAGCACGCGCTTCGCGTCGGCAACGACCACTGACGGTTATCGCGTCGAAGTAGCCGCCAACATCAACCGGGCCTCTGAAGCGATGCAAGCGGTCGCGGCAGGCGCCGAGGGCGTTGGCTTGATGCGAACAGAGTTTTTGTTTCTGGGCCGCGATTCCGCTCCCACTGAAGAGGAGCAATTCGAGGCATATCGGGATATGGTGCTGGCGTTAGGCGGTCGCCCACTCATCATTCGCACGCTCGACATCGGCGGCGACAAACAAGTTCCCTACCTCAACCTGCCAAAAGAGGACAACTCGTTCCTCGGCGTGCGCGGCATCCGGCTGTGCCTGGCCCGCCCAGACCTGTTCATCCCGCAGTTGCGCGCTATCTATCGCGCGACGTCCTACGGGCCGATCAGTATCATGTTCCCGATGATCGCCACACTGGAAGATGTTGAGCAGGCACGGACGTATGCCGAACAGGTGCGGCAAGACCTCAACGCGCCAAATGTTCCCATCGGAATCATGATCGAAGTGCCATCCGCCGTTATCATGGCTGATCACTTCGCTCAGGTCATCGATTTTTTCTCAATCGGCACAAACGATCTGACCCAGTACACGCTGGCAATGGATCGCCTGCACCCACAGTTAGCGAAGCAGGCCGACGCGCTGCATCCCGCCGTGCTGCGCATGATCGAGAGAACGGTGCAAGCGGCTCGCGCGGCCGGCAAATGGGTGGGAGTATGCGGCGGTATCGCCGGCGATCCGAAAGGGGCGGTGATTTTAACGGGATTGGGCGTATCAGAACTCAGTGTCAGCGTTCCCAGCATAGCGGCAGTAAAGGCGCTCATCCGTGACATGTCGCTGGTGGAAATGCAGCGCATCGCCCAGAAGGCATTGCAGTGCCGCACGGCGGCGGAGGTGCGCAGTCTATGAAAATCGCGACGATTACGCTAAATCCGGCCATCGATCAGACGGTCAGGGTCGATAGCTTTCAAACGAATACCGTCAATCGCGGGCAATCGATGCAGTTTCATGCTGGCGGCAAAGGCGTCAACGTGGCTTCATTCCTGGCGGATAGCGGCTATAGCGTGGCAGTCTCCGGCTTTCTCGGCCAGGACAACGCCGCCATCTTCGAGCAGTTCTTCGCCAGCAAGCATATCGACGATCACTTCGTGCGCCTTCCCGGACAGACGCGCACCGGCGTCAAGATCGTCGATGAGGCCAACGGCCAGACGACCGACATCAACATGCCTGGGCTTGCACCCTCGCCCGAGGCCATAGACAAGCTGTTCCACGCCATCGAACTGCTCGCGGCGGACTGCGACTGGTTCGTCATGGCGGGCGCGCTGCCACCAGATATGCCGGTGTCAGTGTATGCCACGATCATCACACGCCTCAAGCAGCAGGGAAAGTTGACGGTACTGGATGCCAGTGGGGAAGCTCTACAACAAGGCATTCTGGCCGGACCAACGATTGCCAAACCGAACATCGACGAATTGCAACACCTTGTCGGCTATCCTCTCACCAATCAAGCTGAGGTTGAGCAGGCGGCGCTTCAGCTTCTGGATAACGGCTCAAGGCTCGTCGTCGTCTCGATGGGCGAAAAAGGAGCTTTGTTTGTTGACCAGGATGCGGCTCTTCTCGCCATTCCGCCCACTGTCCATGTGAAAAGCACTGTCGGGGCCGGTGATGCAATGGTAGCAGGGCTGATCGCCGGACAGGTGCAAGGGTTGAGCCTGTCCGCTTGTGCCAGGCTGGCTACCGCCTTCGCTCTCGGCAGGATCACACAGGTCGGTTCGCAACTGCCTCCGCCCGCAACGCTCCAGATGTATTTCGATCAAGTAGCAGTCCAGATGGTGACCACTGTTCCTCGTAGTGCGTAACAGAGGGCATCCACGATGATGCTCTCACTCCCATGACAACGTAGAGTCCACCTATCTAAAAACGAAGGAGAACACTTATGGCACGGATAGTAGCCATCACCTCGTGTCCGACCGGCATCGCGCACACCTTTATGGCAGCCGAAAGCCTGCAGCGCGGCGCGGAAGCATTGGGACACCAGATCAAAGTGGAGACCCAGGGATCAGTTGGCGCGCAAAATACGCTCACCGCGGAGGAGATTCAAGCGGCAGACGTAGTCATCATTGCCGCCGACACGAAGGTTGACATGAACCGTTTCACCGGCAAAGCGGTTTATGAGACCTCGACCAATGCCGCCATCAAAGATGGTCAGGCTGTTGTCAAGAACGCGCTCGCGCAGGCGACGGCTTCGGGTGCTGCGCAGGGCAAGAAAGCAGACCTGGTAGAGCAGGTACAGGCGGCAAAAGCCGCGCGATCGCAGTCCCGACGCGGCCCCTACAAGCACTTGCTGACGGGCATTTCCTACATGATCCCGTTCATCGTGGCCGGCGGCATCCTGATCGCGCTGGCCTTCGCGATTGGCGGTTACAAAATCGCCTTCTATGATACATCAAACATCACCGTTCTGACCACCGGCTTCACTGCCAATCCCTGGCAATCTATCGGAGCAGCCCTCTTCGTGGTCGGCGCGAAAGCAGGCTTCCTGCTTTATGTTCCCGTACTGGCGGGTTTTATCGCCTACTCCATTGCTGATCGTCCTGGCCTGGCGCCCGGCATGATCGGCGGCGTGCTGGCAGGGATTACCGGCTCTGGTTTCCTGGGTGGTCTCATTGCAGGCTTCCTCGCCGGGTATATCACGCTCTGGCTCATCCGCACGATCAAACTGCCGCGTAATCTGGCTGGTATCATGCCTGTCCTGGTGCTGCCGCTGCTCAGCTCGCTCCTGGTCGGCTTGATCATGCTCTACGTCATCGGCACTCCGGTCAGCTTGCTTAACCAGGCATTGATCAACTTTTTGAAAGGCTTGCAAGGAACGAACGCGGCTCTGTTGGGCCTGATCATCGGCCTGATGATGGCCTTCGATATGGGCGGCCCGGTCAATAAAGCGGCCTATGCGTTCTCAACGGGCCTGCTGCTCGACCCGCACAATCCTGTTTACCTGCCGATGGCCGCTTCGATGGCTGCCGGCATGACACCCCCGCTTGGCCTGGCGCTGGCTACCGTATTGTTCAAGAGTCGCTTTACCAATGATGAGCGCGAAGCGGGCAAAGCCGCCTGGGTGCTGGGCTTATCCTTCATCACCGAGGGAGCCATTCCGTTTGCTGCTGAAGATCTGTTTCGCGTGATCCCGTCCATTATGGTCGGATCAGGCATTACAGGCGCCATGACAGCCTTCTTCGGCATCGGGCTGCACGTCCCGCATGGCGGCATCTGGGTGATGTTCATCCCTGGTGTGGTCAGCAACCTGCCCCTCTACTTCCTGTCGATCATCGTTGGTACGCTGGTAACGGCAGGTATGCTGTTCATCCTCAAACGCCCTATCGCTGCTGAGGAAGGAGTAGTAGAAGGAGCTACACAACCAGTTCTCGCATAAGCATGAATGAGCAGTCTCAGACCGCACAAGCGCTGAGACTGCTCATTTATCTTCATCCTGATTCGGCCCTCATCACCACGCTTATTCTTTTTCCGCCAGCGTCACCAACGGCAGCACACTGTTACCAGGATCGTTTGTATCGTCGTACTCATCATCTTCTCCACAAAAACCTAACAGACCTGAACGTCTCCCACCAACAACATTACTCTGACTACTTATTTTCCAGGGCGGCCAGGACGCGCTCAGGCGTCATGGGAATCTGCGTCAGGCGCACGCCGATTGCGTCCTTGATGGCGTTGGCGATGGCCGCGGCGACTGGAACCACGGGCGGCTCGCCCACCCCGCGCGCGCCGAACGGGCCAAGCCCCGAAGGAATCTCCACCAGCAGCGACGTGATGGGAGGTACATCCAGGCTGTGCGGCAGCGCGTAGTCCATCAGCGTCGCTGTGAGCAACTGCCCGCTCTCGTCGTAGATCATGCCCTCGAACAGCGCCCAGCCGATGCCCTGCACCACGCCGCCGTGAATCTGGCCCTCTACCTCAGCCGGGTTAATGGCCCGGCCCACGTCCTGCGCCGCGACATAATCGAGAACGCGCACTTCGCCCGTCTCCGGGTCAACGGCGACCTTCGCCAGGTGCGCGGCAAACATGGGCGAGGCGACGCGATTGGCCGAGCGACCGCGACCGAAAACCGGCTCATAGGGCGCGCCAAAACGCATCGTGTTCCCGGCGATCTGCGGCAACGTGACATACTTCTCAGGCACGCCTCTGACCATCACTTTGCCATCGCGCAGTTCCATGTCCTCGGCGGATGCCTCCAGCATCTCCGCCGCGATGGCGAATACCTGGCTGCGCGCGTCGCGCGCCGCCGCCAGCACCGCTGACCCGACGGTGTAGGTCGTCTTGCTGCCGGCGGAGAGGCCGCTATAGGGCATGGCGTCGGTGTTGTCATGCGTTATGTTCACCCCCGCGGCGGGCAGACTCAACGTCTCGGCGGCGATCAGCGCCAGCGAGGCGTCCGAACCGGACATATCGACGCTGCCCACCACCACGGTAAACGTCCCGTCCAGCTCCAGCCGACAAAGGGCGGCGGCAGGCTCTGTGCCGCCCGGCCAACCGCCGACGGCGGCGCCGATCCCGATCTTCCAGCCCGCCAGATCATCCGGTACATCCTGCCTGGCCTGCTCGCGCTGCGCCCACAATGGATGCTGCTGGATCTGCTCGATACATTCCAGCAGGCCAATACTCGGCCAGCGACCTTGCATAAGATTCGGATCACCTTCTTTGAGAGCATTGATCTGGCGGAAGCGCAGCGGGTCCATTCCCAACTCCTGGCAAAGGTCTTGCACCGCTGATTCCAGCGCGAAGTATGCCTGCGGGCCAGCGGGGGCGCGATAGGCTCCGGTGCCGGGCTTATTGGTCTCAACGACATCGCAGCGGGCGAAAATGTTGGGGCAGCGATAGGCGCCGAAGAAATGGAAGGCGCTCAAGCCCGCCAGCGGATTAGGATACGCTCCGGAATCCAGCAGCATCCGCACCTGGATGGCAGTGAGCGTGCCGTCCCTCTTCGCGCCGAGTTTGACGGTCATCACCGCTTGCGGCGCGGGATTCCCGGCCAATAGATCATCCTG